>JANQER010000312.1 GCA_028278255.1 Elusimicrobiota bacterium
TACGAGCATTGCAAACTTTATTATGGTATTAAGAGTTGCATTTGAAGCTGGTATACCAATGGTAGACAGTCTTATGTTCGCCAGCCTTACCATCAGAAATGCGGTTTTAAACACAAGGCACAAACCAACTTATCATGAACTATCTATTTCTCGACGCAGACATCAAAAAAGGGGACAAAATAGACACAGCCGGACTTGGCGGCGTATTCCCGCCCGGCATCATGCTCGGCACAGTGGAACGCACAGAACACATCTCGCGTGAAAGTTTCAAACGGGCGCTTGTCACACCTGCTGTTAGGCTGGACAAGCTCCAGGAAGTCATAGTCCTCAAAAAACAAACAGCACAAAAACGCAAACAAGGAACCAAATGAAATACCCAATACTTTTTGGCATCATCACATTTATCATAGGATGGCTGGCGCAAATCATATACATATTCCTCACAGACCCCATCCAAACATCTCCCCACTGGTTGCTCATAGCTGTTCTGGCCATAGGCAGCATGGGCCGCACCAACATGGCGCAAACGCTCGGCTTCTTCTGGGGGCTCTGTCTGGACATATACGGCGCCAGCCTTTTTGGCACGCAAGCCCTTCTTTTGGCTGCCGCCGGGTACATCACAGGAAAACTCTCTCGACATCTTGACGCCAACAAACTTGTTGCTCAAGAAATCCTTGTTCTCACAGGCACAATCATATTTTTCATCGGCCTATACCAGATCGAACTCATATTTCGCTGGCCGCAAAAACCGCATTACCCTGGATTCACCAAAATAATACTGGAAATCATCTTAAATGCCATAGCAGCGCCTGTGCTCTTCTGGGGGCTTTCTCTCTGGAAAGGGCTCTGGCCAGGCCGCATCAGATACTAAGGAAACAATCGCCATGATAGAAAGCCGGTTATCATTCAACTACGAAAGCGACCAGCGCATCAAAGCCCTGGCCATCTTCACTTCTCTGGCTTTTCTCAGCCTCATTGGACGGCTCTTTCATCTCCAAATACTTCGTGGCACAGAACTCCACCGGCTCGCAGAACAAAACCGCACGCAAATCATCCCGCTCATGGCGCCGCGTGGATACATCAAAGACCGCCACAATGAAATCCTTCTTGACAATGCCCCGCGATTTTCACTTTTTTACTCAAACTACCTGGCCTCTTCGCATGACAACCAAAACATTGCCCAGCAACTCATAAAATTCTTTCCGCACGCGCAAAAGGCCATCCAACAAAAAATCAAAGAAGCCCGTAAGACCGGCAAGATGACAAGAATCATCACTGACATCCCGCGCAACACAGCCATGGTCATCATAGAAAAACGCCTTACCCTTCCAGGCGTCAACGTTGTGGTTGAGCCCAAACGCAGATCCCGGTATGGAGCGCTGGCCAGCCACATTATAGGATACGTCAACGAAATCAACCCCGTTGAACTCAACAAACTCCGTGACCATGGATACAGCATGGGCCAGCTTATTGGCAAAACCGGCATCGAACAAATCCAAGACAAATACCTTCGCGGCCGGGACGGCGGCCTCCAATTTGAAACAGATGCCAGCGGCCATCATGTCCAAGTCATGCACCGCATCTCATCACTTTCAGGGGCTGACATCACACTCACCATAGACCGCCGGCTGCAGCAAGTCATCGAAAAACGCCTGGCCAAAACCACCACAAAGCGCGGGGCTGCTATTGTTGTGGATCCGCGCACAGGCGCTATCCTGGCGGCGGCCAGTTCCCCTCACTATGACCCCACGGATGACCCGGCCAAAAACCTCCACAACCCTGACCTTCCCTTCTTCACGCGCATGATACAAGGCAACTACCCGCCAGGGTCCATCTTCAAAATCGTCACCAGCGCTGCAGCGCTTCAAGCTGACTGGGACACCACCAAAACCTTTTATTGTCCCGGGAAATTCCGTCTTGGCAACAAAGAATTTGCGTGCTGGAAAACGCACAGAAAACAAGATTTCATGGGTGCAGTGGCTTGGTCCTGCAACGTCTACTTTTACAACATGGCTCTTCAAATCGGTCCTGACCCAATAGAACAAATGGCCAGACAATTCGGATACGGACAAAAAACAGACATTAACCTCCCGTCGGAATCACCGGGGCTCATCCCTGGCCGTGCTTGGAAACAAACCAACACAGACGGACTCTGGTACAGGGGAGACACCATTAATTTCTGCATTGGGCAAGGAGATGTCCTTGTCACCCCCATGCAAGCCGCCATGATGGTGGCAGCGGTTGCCAACAAAGGCACGCTCTGGAAACCTTATCTCATAGAGCGCATCACCACCACAACAGGAGACATCCTATACCAAGAGCACCCCCAAGAACGTGCACAAATCACCCTTGTCCCGGAAATATGGCAAACCCTGCACACAGCCATGCAAGGGGTTGTCACAGAAGGCACAGGCCAACGCGTCAAAAGACCGGATCTTATTGTCGGCGCCAAAACAGGCACAGCCCAAAACCCTCATGGAGACGACCATGCCTGGTTTGTCACGTACGCAGGGCTTCCTGACGAACCGGCCACATTGGCCCTGGCAGTGTTTGTCGAAAACGGCGGCATGGGCTCACGCGCAGCCGGTCCCATTGCCCGCGCCATTGTCAACACAGTATTCCCAAAAGACAAAAAAAGGACGATCAAAAAAAGAAGCCCGCAGGGGTGAACCCATGTTCGGAAAGAATTTGGTTAATATTCACATTCGATAAAACAGCTGTTTGCAGATTTTAATATTTAAAATTGGCGTTTGTTTCAAAAATAACATGACAGACTATATCCCGCAATACATACAAGAAAAGCAAAACTCACATATACGCAGAGCCATCATGCGTATGGACTGGAGCCTTCTCACCGCTGCGGTCCTCCTGTCGCTCATGGGCCTCTTTTTCATTTATTCAGCCAGTGCACACAGCGGTCAAGGGCATACTTACCTGTTCCGGCAAAGCCTGGCTCTCTGTTTTGGCATCATTGGCATGACACTCCTCATGATACTTCCGTACCAAATTTTTCAAACATACGCCAAATGGATATACATCATCAGCCTCATTCTTCTTGTTGCCATCCTCTTCTTTGGCACGCGCATGCGCGGCAGCAAATCCTGGTTCAACCTCCATTGGTTCTACTTCCAGCCGGTCGAAATCACGCGGCTTGCCCTGGCCGTGGCCATTGCCGCTTACACAGAAATAAACCACAAAAACTTGCAGCGCTGGCAAGGATTCATTATTCCTTTTGCACTCATGGGCACACATCTTGGCCTCATTCTTATGCAGCCAGACCTTTCCAGCAGTATGGCTCTTGGCCCCATGGGTTTAGCCATTCTCTTTGCTGCCGGCGCCTCAATCCCCATACTCACAGCTGTTATCACCATGGGCGGTTTGGCCTTGGGCATCCCGCTTATTTCCACATACTTCACGCTCATGGGGGACAAATTCCAGCACCACCCATTCATCTCCTGGCTGGCGCGCGCCTTCACGCAACAAATCCCCTTCATCCAATTTTGGATAGGCATCTGCGTTCTCATCATTGGCCTTTGGTGGTTTCTCAGAAAATGGCGCATTCACATCCCTCTCGTATATCTCATTTGCACACTGGCCATTGTCTGCTCAGGTGTTGTGGGATCCTTTGGTGTTAAGAGGGCTCTCAAAGACTACCAAAAAAAGCGTCTCATAGCCTTTGTTGATCCTGAGGTTGACCCGCTGGGCGCCGGTTACAACATACTCCAATCCCAAATAGCCATAGGCTCAGGCCGGTTTCTCGGAAAAGGGTACATGTCAGGCAGCCAAACACAACTCGGCTTTCTTCCTGAAAAACGCACAGACTTCATCTTCTCCCTTGTGGGGGAAGAAAAAGGCTTTTTTGGCGCGCTCCTTGTTCTGGCGCTCTACTTCTGGGTGGTCTGGCGGGCTTATGACATTGCCACACTTGCCCGCGACAAATTCGGACGATTTCTTGCTGTGGCCATAGGCACATTCTTTGCCTTCTCAGGCATTGTCAACATTGGCATGGTCATGGGCATGATGCCGGTCACAGGCATTCCGCTCCCGTTTCTCTCATACGGCGGTTCAGGCCTTGTTGGCTCATTCATCGCAATAGGCATATTGCTGTCAATACATATAAGGAGATACAGCTTGTAAAGGAGACGGGGAGACAAGGAGAGCGGGAGAGAGGAAAGGAAGAAAATTTTTTTCCCCATGTCTCCTCATCTCCTTGTCTCCCAATCAAATAATTTACGGAGGGTACAATGAAAAAAGAAATCATCGCAAATGTTATGCCAGAGGAAACCCGTGTGGCTGTGCTGGAAGACGGCCACCAAGTCGAATTCCTCCTGGCCCGGCCAGCCCTGGGCATGGCCAAGCTTGTTGGCAACATCTACAAAGGCCGGATTGAAAACGTCCTGCCTGGCATATCCAGCGCATTCATCAATGTGGGTTACGATAAAAACGCCTATCTCTATGTCACGGATATTGTCTCGAACGAAAAAGAGCGACACATAGAAAAAATGCTCCAACGCGGGGACAGCATCATGGTCCAAGTGGCCAAAGAAGCCATTGGCACCAAAGGCATGAAAGTCACCATGGACATTTCTCTGCCTGGCCGCTTTCTCATCTACATGCCCAAAAGCGAACATGTGGGCGTGTCCAAAAACATTGAAAGCGCGCAAGAACGCGACCGTCTCAAAAAAATCATAGATGACCTCAACCCCACAGGCGGCGTTATTGTCCGTACTGAGGCTGAAGGCGCAGACGAACGCGAACTCCGCCGCGAAATGCGGTACCTTGTCCGCTTATGGGAAGGCATTCAAAAAAAATTCGACGCAGTATCACCCGGCTCACTCATTCACCGGGAACTCGGTCTCACTTTCCAAGTGGCCCGAGATCTCCTCACCGAAGACGTCCAAGTCTTCATGATAGACAACCCGGAAGAATACAAAGACGTCAAAGGTTTTGTCGAAATGCTTGCTCCGGAACTGGCTGGCAGGGTCCAACACTACTCAGGCAAAATCCCCATCTTCCAAGCGTACGGCATTGAACAAGCCCTCAGCAAAGTCCGGCAGCAGCGCATAGACCTCCCATCGGGCGGATACATCATCATCCAAGAGGCAGAATCACTCTGCGCCATAGACGTTAACACAGGCAAATTTATCGGCCATAAATCCCAAGAAGAAACCGTTACCGCCACCAACCTCGAAGCTGCCGCAGAAGTCGCCCAACAACTCCGGCTCAGAAATATCGGCGGCATCATTGTCATAGACTTCATAGACATGCGCCGGCGCCGCAACCAATACAAAGTGGTTGACGCCCTGCACCAAGCCACCAAACGCGACCGCGCCAAAATCAAAATCCTTCCGATTACGCGCCTAGGGCTTGTTGAAATGACCCGCGAACGCAAACGCGAATCCATGCTCTCTCTCATCACGGAAACATGTCAAGAATGCAATGGCAGCGGGCATGTGCTGTCCAAAGAATCGCTGTACTTACGTCTCCAAAAACAAATCATTGACCTCACGCGCGGCCGCGCAGACGGCCGGCTCCAAATCACTCTCCCTCCTCAAGTGGGAGACTTTGTCCGAGAACGCAAAGACCGGCTCGAAAAAATGATCCGCCGGTCCGTGGCTCTTCGCATAGACGCCACACTCTCCTGGGAGGACTATCGGATAGAAATCAACTCATAAAACTTCGAAGGGCAATAAAAGGCGGGCAGAATTAAAAAATATAATGGAAATCTCATATAACAATATGAGTTCCAACGGCTTTGTCTCAGGACGACTTAAAATTGAGTTCGGCAGCGGGCGCTTAATTGTCAGCGTCCCTTACAATCCTTTCATTTTGCTATTAATGAATTCAATTGCTTGATCAAATGCAGTGGAATCAGAAAATCCTTTTTTAAACATGAAAGCAGAGACATTTGTCGTTTTGGAAGTAACGGATATTGCATCATCATAGTATTTTACTTTTTTTATTTTGTCCCAAGACCACACCTCTTTTTCTAAAAGATTAGAAATATGGATTCCGTCATCTTTAATTATCCAATTGATTTCGCGTTTAGATCCTTCAATGCCTTTGAATGCTTTTCGGCCCGCATGGACCGGCAACAGGAGAAGACCAAAGAAAACCATTAATGGAAGGGCTAGAGACGGGATAGCAACCCCTATCCCTTTTTCACAGGCAATGAAAATACCGAGCGTCAGGGGCCAGGAGCGCGGTTTTCGCGCCCGAATAAACCGTTATTGCCAACATTTTTGTCGTCATTATTGATCGGGCGGGGGGATCCCGCCCCTACGACATTTATGTTTTATTCCGACCAAATGCCATTGCCGGCACCAGCCGCAGATAAAAAGATGATCGATCAATAAATTTTATTACGACGATGAAACGCATTTACCGGTGATGCGTGAAACAAATCAGGCATTAATCACGCGCGTTCCGGCCAAATAATCATGTAAG
Source organism: Elusimicrobiota bacterium (assembly GCA_028278255.1). Lineage (GTDB taxonomy): Bacteria > Elusimicrobiota > Elusimicrobia > FEN-1173 > FEN-1173 > JANQER01. The sequence goes on from JANQER010000312.1 coordinate 6,448, forward strand.
CAGCGGCGGTCCTTTCCAAAAATAAAACACACATTCACCAACCCTGCCAAACCGCCTATGAGCGGGATCTGCCCAATCAAACCAAACACCAAATACCTCATCACAATCAGCTTCCCGAAGGCCGGCAAATTCTCGTTCAAATCCACGATCCGCATTTTCAAAGCCATCTTCCCAATGGTCTGTCCTTTCTTAAAAAGAAAATAACCATTCACAGCCAAAAAGATTCCGAATCCAAGCGCGCCAAAGGCTGCTTGTTGCCCCAATGACATTGCCTGTCCTGTGGCTGTCTGCTGTAAAACGCCAGAGATCAACATAATAGGCGTGATAATAACCACCATCACAACCCCATCTATCAAAGCCCCGCCCAACCGTCTCCAACGACTTGCCAAGTTCGTCAACTCTTCACTCATAATAGCCTCCTGTTATTTCGAAACAAATAAAAATTATTTGATGTCTGGCCCGGCCGGACGGGCCTGCACGTCCTCTGCAAAGACTGTTACCTCCCAATTATTGTCGATCCACAGCCCAATCATGTCAATGTTTGGATAAAGGTCCCGGCAAAAATCAATTGATTTTTTGATCTGGTTTTTCTGCGTGTCTGCGTCGCAAGGATTACCGGCGCAATCATGGTGCCCGGACACGGCAATCAATTGCGACTTATGTTTCATGACGGAAATATTGATTCTTTCCACAATAGACTTCACCAGCTCTTTGTCACGATTTTCCGCCAAAATCCTGCACGGTCCTGGCTCAGTGATCACATCCACATACTTTACCTGGTAACGCGCCTTCAAGAACCGGATAACAGGTTCCTGTATTCTCCCGTCCATACAATGAATTGATGTGCAAAATTCATCCATACACCCATCCTATCATTTATTTTCATTGAAAAAAATATTTAAAAAGAGGCACTTCATGATTCATGACGATCCTCCATTTGTTCAAATTCAGCCAAATCCTGCGGAACACGAAAAAGCATTGTTCTGGGTTTATGTGTGGGATTTAAAGTGACAGTCAGCACCCCGTGAACAAAAGATTTCGGTTGAATATAATAGGCCAATTTCAAAGACTGCCAGACCATTCCCTTGTTGGCATCAATAATCAACAAGCGCTGCTTGCCTGTGCCCCAAAGCCAATTGTAAGAAAACTGAGACACAGCCAAATAAACAGAATCATCAGACCATATAAAACTCGGATTACACCGTTCAACGGCCAGTCCGGAAGACAAAACCAATGTCCCGTATGTGGGATTTCCCATGGAGACTTCTCTGGCGTCCTTAATTTCAGCTGTAAATTTTCCATTGGGAGACTCTTCCCGCCAATGCGCGCGCCAAAGAGGCGTGTTATACGGCCACTTGTTCTCAATCATCAAAACCGCTTTTTTCATAAGATTTTTGACATGACCAGCTTCTGGCTGATTTAAAATTGGCGCTTGCCTCTTGGTTATGGAAAATCAAATACATGGGGAACATTGGAAATGCGGTTAAAAACGCCTAAGCGCCTTGAATATTTTTCAAAATGCCCATGGTGGACCGGCACCGGTTCAGCGTATAAAAATGAATCCCGGGCGCGCCTTGCCGCAAAAGTTCCTGGCACTGACGCGTGGCATGATCAATTCCCATTTGCAGCACAGCTTCAGCATCTTCCTGCACAGACTCAAGCCTCTCCAAAAGATTTTGAGGGATACTGGCCCCGCACATAGTGGTAAACCGCTTGACCTGATTCACATTGGTAATGGGCATAATCCCCGGAATAATAGGCACAGAAATTCCTGTTGCCCTGGCTTTGTCCACAAACCGAAAATAATCCGCATCATCAAAAAACAACTGCGTGATCAAAAAGTCCGCGCCGGCATCCACCTTGCGCTTCAAGTTCACCAAATCTGTTTCCGGATCAGGGCTCTCCAAATGCTTCTCCGGATAAGCCGCTGCTGCCAAACAAAAATCAAATCCCATACGTCTGACATGCGCAATCATTTCATTGGCATAACAAAACCCATCCGGGTGCGGCACAAATTCAGATTCGCCTTTGGGCGGATCTCCCCGCAAACACAAAACATTCTCAATCTTCTTTTCATGAATTTCCTTCAAAACAGAATCAATATCACTTCGAGAAGCGCCCACACAAGTCAAATGTGCCATGGTCTCCACATTTAGTTTGTGTTTAATACTTGATACAATATCAATGGTCTTCCCGCGTGTGCTGCCTCCCGCGCCCCATGTCACAGAAATAAACGCAGGGTTCAACACGCGCAAAGACGCGGCTGTCTCCAGCAAATGCGCAACATCTTCATCGTTTTTCGGGGGGAAGAACTCAAAAGAAAAACATTTCTTATTTGTCTTAAGGAAATCAATTACTTTCATAAGAAAAAAGTGTACAATTTTATGAACACGAAATAAATGGCTGGCTTTTAAACTCATGAACCTTAAAAACAAAATCGCTCTTATTACCGGCGGTGCCAGGATTGGACTCACCATTGCCGAAGAACTGGCCAAACAGGACTGTCATGTGGTCATGACCTATTGGCATTCTCAGGACATTATCGTCAAAAACATCAAAAAAATACAAACATACGGCACGGTGCAGCGAAAAAATTCGTTCGTGTCCTGCCTATCTTTCCGCGCGAACGAAATGCATCTTGCTTTCTACTCA
>JANQER010000345.1 GCA_028278255.1 Elusimicrobiota bacterium
ACAATAATCAAACAAAGGCCAAATCCCTGGAAATTCAAATATTCAAAATGAAAAATTTAAAATCTGCAAACATCTGTTTTATCATCTGAGTTTTAAAATATTTTTGTATAAATATTCAAAATATTATCTCTTAGGGACTAATAATAACCAAGATACAATAATCAACAATTTTTATTTCATTTTACGAAATTTTAAAATAATAGGCACGCCTTTTAGTTGGTATCGTTCTCTTAACAGATTTTCCAGCCGGCGCTTATAGGAGAAATGAACATGATCATCAGTCATGTTTGTTTTTAATAAAAACACAGGCGGCGCATGGCCTGTTTGCTGCGCGCCGTTAAACTTTAATTTTTTCCCTTTATAAGAATAAGGGCGCTCTTGAATTTGTGTCCAAAAAAAAGATGTTAAATCTTCAGCGTCAAAATTCTTGTCATAAGACTGACGCACCTGCCACACCTGATCCATGAGGTCTTGCACTTTGTGTCCGGTCTTTGCGGAAGAAAAAACCAACGGGCAATAGGCCAAAAACGGCATTTCATCCGGCTGATGTTGACGAAACCATTGAGACACAATGGATCTGTCCTGCACAATATCCCATTTATTGACAGCCACAACACATGCTTTTTTACGGCTTTCAATCAAACGACCGATGGCTGTGTCCCCATCGACCAATCCCTCAACAGCATTGAGCATCAGGACAGCCACCTCACATTTGTCCAAAGCTTTTTCAGACATGATGCGCGTGAGACCTTCCAATCCGCTGACTTTTGATTTCTTTGAACGCAAACCAGCTGTGTCTACAAATAAAAATTTTTTTTGGTTAAATTGGACAAGTGTGTCAATGGCATCGCGCGTTGTGCCGGGTTCAGAGGAAATAATCATTCGCTTTTCTTTTAACAGACAATTCAATAGAGAAGATTTTCCCACATTGGGTCTTCCCAACACAGCCACTTTGGGGCAGGCCTCTTCTTCCGCATCAGTATGAGTGCGGGCGCGCAAGGAAACGGAAGACTCAATCACATCCAATAAATCATTGATATTTTTGCCGTGTGCGGCAGAGACTGGGATCACTTGATTGAAGCCCAAACGATAGAAATCCGGGAGCAGATCGCCTTGCTGATGATCATCGATTTTGTTGGCCACCACCACCACATTGTCAGACAATCGTCTGATTCTCTGACACAAGCTTTGATCCACAGCGGTCAGTCCTTCTTTGCCGTCAACCACCCAAAGGACAAGATCAGCTGTTTTGACCCACTGTTCAACTTGTTGGCGCACAGCTGACAAGACTTCTTCTTCGCTGGGCTCATAGCCGCCTGTGTCAATCAAAGAATATGTGTGTTCACCCCAAAAAATATCGCCTTGTATCCAATCCCGCGTGGTGCCTGGTTCAGGCGACATAATGGCGCGCCGGCTTTGTGAGAGGCGGTTGAAAAGAGATGATTTCCCCACATTTTGGCGCCCGATCAAAACAACAACAGGTTTATGAGTTTTTGATTTTTGATTTGCGATTTTTGATTTCAATTTCTTATCCCAATTGATTCAGTTTGCCGGCGCCGACACACACGTAATCTATTGCGGACAGCGCTGTGGCACAGACCATAATCCAGATACATATTTGCTGAACAGGCGTCAAATAAGGCCGGCCCATGACAACGACAACGCCGGTCATTTGCAGAAATGTGGTGATTTTGCCCAGCCATCTTGGTTCTGCTGTCAATTTTTTTGTCAGCCGATAAATAATGTTCCATCCCCAAAATATCAATACGTCACGCGAAAATACCACCACAAAAACCCACATAGGCAAATAATCCAAATAGACAAAGACAAGGTAACAGGAATCCAGAAGCAGCTTATCCGCCACAGGGTCCAAAAAATTCCCCAAAAGGGTTCTTTCTTTGCGCCGTCTGGCCGCCCATCCATCCATGACATCACTCAAAGCCAGAATGGAGAAAACAAGTAAAGGCCAAACGTCCGCTTTATTGAGCAAACCTATCAGCAAGACCGGAACACAGACAATCCTGAAAAAACTGATCTTATTGGCAAGAGACATGTTGATTTTTGATTGCTAATTTACGATTTTAATGACAAAACATTTTTTTCATCAGATAACCGGGATGAGGCAAGCCCATCCCCTACGGCAATTTCAGTTGCTTTTCTATATGGCCCCAGTTTTGAGGCGCAATGAGCACGTGCAAACGCGTTCCATTCGACATTTGTTTCTCTGACAGAATGCGGACAGATTTGTATAAAACAGGCAACAAATCTTGCCTGTCGTGAGGGAGAATGAACTTTTTTTCCAAAAGCGGTTTTTCCAAAAGACTTTCGACTTTCAACAAAAAATCATTGATTCCTTGAGTTTTTAACGCAGACACGACAAACCGCTCTTCCCGGTTAAAAAGAGCTTTCTGTGATGAACTCAGAAGATCACCTTTATTAAAAACAACCACTTGACATACATGATCCGCTTTCAATGATTGAAGCACTTCCAGCACCACTTTATACTGATGCATCCACTGTGAATTGGCCGCATCCACCACATGCACCAACAAATCAGCCATACGCACTTCTTCTAAAGTTGCCTGAAAAGCCGCCACCAAATGATGAGGTAATTTTTGAACAAACCCCACTGTGTCCACAAAAAGGGCTTGACGGCCATGAGGAAGCTTGACCCGCCTGGCAGTCGGATCCAAAGTGGCAAACAGTTTATTGTCGGCATAGACAGGTGTGGCATGCTCTGACGCATGAATGGTATTGAGCAAAGTGGATTTTCCCACATTGGTATACCCAATCAAAGCCACAATCGGAAACGGCACGCGTTCACGGTTCATTCGCTGCAGTGTGCGGTGCTTACGCACATGCCCCATTTCTTTTTTCAAATGCGTGATACGATTTCTGATATGGCGCTGATCTGCTTCCAGCTTGCGCTCTCCTGGACCGCGTGTGCCAATCCCACCCACTTGCTGCTCAAACCGGCCGAATTTTTCCGTGGCGCGCGGCAACAAATAATTCAATTGCGCCAATTCCACTTGCAATTTACCTTCTTTTGTGTGCGCACGCTTGGCAAAAATATCCAGAATAAGCCTTGTGCGGTCAATGACCTTGGCTGGTATTCTTTCCTGCAGGTTTTTCTGCTGCGCTGGAGTGAGTTCACAATCGAAAATAACCGTACGTGTATGGTGAGCGTCTGTTGCAGAAGCGATTTCATCCACCTTGCCTGCGCCGATCAGAGTGGCTGGGTCTTTTTGCCGGCGCTTTTGAATAAAGGTGTACACAATCTCTCCCCCAGCCGTTGAAAACAATTCTTTCAACTCCTCCAAAGATTGTGAAACCTGTTCAATGCCATCATTTTTTGCGCAAAAACCCACTGCCAAAGCATGTTCCATTTGCACAATCATAACAGTTTTTTGAGTCTTTCGGGAAAAAACGTGCGTTTCATCTGCAGAATGATCGGAAAGATACGGAATGTGAAATATCAAAAAACCCTGGTCGTTATTTCCTGGGATTTGGTTATTGATCAGCTACACAGTGTTCAGGGATTTGAGAATCTTTTGAGCAACGGCCTTCGCATCAAAATGATCTTTGACATCAACCCAACAAATGCGCTGGTTGGCATTGAACCAGGTGCGCTGCCGTTTGGCATACAAGCGCGTCTCTTGGACAAATTGTGTTTCCAGTTGTTTTTTAGACACATTGCCTTTCAGATATTCGATGACATATTTGTATCCCAATGACTGAAAACACGGCGCATCCGGCGGGATCCCTTTGGCCAAAAGAGCTGACGTTTCTTCCACCAGGCCTTCACGAAGCATATTCCGGCACCGTTCGATCAAATGTTTTTCCAAGAGTTCTTTTGACCATCTCAGCCCGTACCATCGGAAAGAAAAAGGCGCAGGTTTTGTTTTTTCCTTTTGCCACCATGTCAGTGTGCGGCCTGTGAGCAAATAAACTTCCAAGGCTCTTAACACGCGGTTAATATTGTTTGGCGGGATGGTTTTGGCCGCAGCAGAATCAAACCTGGCCAACTCCTTATGCAATGATTGACGACCGTCGCGTTCAGCCAATGCTGTTAATGCTTTTCGAATCATTTCATCTCTGGCAGGCAATGGGGCCAAGCCGTCAACCAGAGCTCTTATATACAATCCTGTCCCGCCAACAACAACAGGCTGTCTCCCTTTTTGCAGCAATGTGTCAATGATAAATTTGCTTTGATTGGCAAAAAGGCCGGCATTGAATATTTTTGACGGGTCTAGAAAATCAACCATAAAATGCGGGACATCATCCACATCATAGTAATCTTTTAACGGATGCTTGTTGTTATGAATCCAAACGCCGTCCGGCTTGGCTGTGCCGATGTGCAAAGAACGATAAATCTGCCGGGAATCCGCTGAAATGATTTCCCCATTTATTTTTCGGGCCAATGACAAAGACACAGCTGTCTTTCCAGAACCGGTGGGCCCGACAATAATGGGGATAGGTTTTTGTAATAACTTTCTATCAATAGGCATTTGGATTTTGAACTTTGAACTTCGGATTTATATCTTTCATTTATGAGCCTGTCGCAAAACTTCCGTTTTTGTCATCCTGAGCGATAGCGAAGGATCTCATGTTTTCTCTGCCCGACGAAAGGGATTCTTCGCCTTCGGCTCAGAATGACAGGAGATGGGGTTTCGCAACAGCCTCTTATATGCGTTTAAACCGCTTGGCCAGCTCATCGGGTGATATATGCAAAAATGTGGGACGGCCGTGCGGGCATGTCAATGGACATGCACAAGCTTGAAGGTCTTCTATGATTTTTTGCATTTCAGGAGGCTTTAATATGTCATTGGCTTTCACTGATCCACGACAGGCAGCTCGAATAAGAATGGCGTCCCATTGTTTGGGGATGGCACCGGTCAAAAGATCTTCTGCCAATCCCTCCAGCATGGCACGCACTTTCGGCGAATCACCCAAAGCCGCCGGCACAGATTTCACCCGAAATGACTGTGCTCCAAAATGTTCCAATGCATATCCCAATTTTGAAAAATGGTCCAGCTGTTCCTTGATGACTTCTGCTGTCTGCAAAGACGCCTCCCATACCCACGGGATGAGCATGGCTTGCTGATGTGGTGTTTTGTTTTGTGTATTGGCGGAAAGTTTCTCGTAAAGCGCTCTTTCTGCAGCCGCGTGTTGGTCAAATATATAAAGACCGTCTTCCAGTTTCGCAATGATAAATGTGCCATATAATTGAGTCAACACTTCAAATTTGGCTTTCTGGAACATTTCAACTGATATTTGCGTGACAGGCGCTTCCTGGGAAAAAACAGTTTGCACCTCAACGGCTGGGGCTTGAACCTTTAAAGCGGCTTCAGAAACCGTTTGCTGGATAGGGGAGGACATTTTTGACCATTCAAAAGTCTTTTCTGAGCCATAGGGAGACGACGGAACTTCCCTGACCTGATCGACCTGTGGCGTTTCTCCGCCCTCAGGATTTTGAACTTCGTTGTATAGGGCTTTTTGCAATGCACGGAGAACAAATCCAAACACTTCTTCTTCATGAGAAAAACGCACTTCCCGTTTGGAAGGATGAACATTCACGTCCACCATGGTGGGATTAATGTCCACAAAAATAACCGCCAAGGGATGCCGGTTGACCATAAGTCTTCCTTTATACGCTTCATAAATGGCGCGAATGAGGCGGCGACTGGTGATCGGACGATTGTTGACATAAATTTTTTGGAACCGCATACTGGACTGATGTGCCTGCGCCTCAGACACCCAACCCAATACGGACACATATCTTCCTGACTCCCTCACCGGCTTAAGAGACGCTGTGCGCTCCATCCCCCAAACAGACTGAAGCCTGGACAAAAGATTGTCTTCAAAAGAAGCGCTGTTGCGTGACGCACGCAAAGACATGGCTTCTTTCTTTTCTGAAAAAACTTGGAACTGCGTATGCTGAGCCGCTAATCCGATATCTTCAACCGTTCTTAACAACAGCCCTCTCTCAGTTCCATCTGATCTTAAGAACTTTTTGCGTGCAGGTGTGTTGTAAAAAAGGTCCTCCACAACAATGGTTGTGCCCACAGGCGCGCCAAAAGGTCCTTCTTGCTTAATATCCCCTCCTTCACATTGAATGCGCCAGCCTTCAGAAGCATTGGAGGGTCTTGTGATCAGTGTGAGACGGGACACAGCCGCAATAGCAGGCAGAGCTTCCCCTCGAAAACCATACGTGTTAATATTTTCAAGGTCCTCCATAATAATGATTTTGGAAGTGGCATGGCGCTCCAAGGCCAGGCGCGCATCTGTGGGGGTCATGCTCGAGCCATTGTCTGTGATGAGAATTTTCTTTGAACCGGATTCTTCCCATTCCACTTTGATCTGACTGGCGCCAGCATCAATAGAATTCTCCAGGAGTTCCTTCAGAACAGAGGCAGGCCTTTCAACAACTTCTCCAGCGGCGATACAACGGATAAGGGATTCAGGCAGTTTATGGACGATAGACATAAAAATTAAAAAAACCTAAATTCTAAACTCTAAATCCTAAATCAAAAACAGCTCTTTCTTTAAATTTGATTGTTTTTGTCTTTTTCGTTTAGGATTTCAATCTGGAATTTTCTTTTCCTTTGTTTAGGCTTTAGAATTTTGTGCTTAGAATTTGCTTTCTTATCAGTGTTTCAATCTATAAGGCTTATGGCACAGAGGGTGGTATGGACATTCACGAAAACAAACATCTTTGACCCCAAAAGAAATTTTAAGTTCACAATCTTGATAAGCCTCAGCAATGCTGTTGATGCGTTTGGCGCTTTCATGAGACACATGACTAAACTTAACGCCAATAGTGGTTGTGTCGCCTTTGGGGTGCGTCCAGGCCACATGCCCTTCCAATTCAATCCCCTCTAATCCTGGCACATTCAAGCAAATTTTTAATTTTGTGTCTCCCTTGACATGGGCAAACACGACCATGGACATTCCGCCGGCAGACAAATTAGTCAAAATGGCCGGCATCTCTTTCGGAGAAGCATCCATGACAAATAGTTCAACAGGTTCTGCCAGGTCCTTGACGACCGGCGCCCGTTTATGTTTACGTTTATCAGCTTTCAAAGTTGTCACCCCCAGCTAAAAGTTCGAAGGACGAGGTGCGAAGTGCGAAGTAAAAACTTAACAAAAAAACTTCTGTGTCTGACAGTGTGAGCAGGCATTTCTTCCTTCAATCAATCTGTTTTTTGGCTCTTTGCCCTATGCCCTTTGCACTTTAATAATATCACAATAAAAAAACTTCGCCTAGTGATTATTTAATTCTTTATGAAAACGATTAATCAACTGCAGTGCTTCCATGGGCGTGACATTGTTTGGTTCCAGATGCGACAGTTCATGAAGAACAGGATGGGACATAAAAAGATCCAATTGTTGCTGCGGTTGCTCCTGAACCGTGCCCACGGTTTCCGGCGCTTTTTTCCCGGTTTTTTCCAAAGACGCTAAGATGGTTTTGGCTCTTTTGACACAAGCTTCCGGCACCCCAGCCATTTGTGCCACATGCACCCCGTAAGATCTATCGGCAGAACCAGGCAAAATCTGGTGCAGGAAAACCAGTTCGGTTTTACCGCTGGGCAACGTCCATTCCCGCACGGCTGCATGAAAATTTTTGATGCGCTCAAACCGGTCAGACAACTCAGTCAGCTCGAAATAATGTGTGGCAAAAAGCACTTTGGGCAAACGCGCATTTTTCTTTTTGGGGCCGCACAAATACTCAATAACAGCCCATGCCACTGCCACACCGTCATAAGTGGATGTGCCGCGGCCGACCTCATCCAACACCACAAGACTCCGGCCAGTGGCATTGTGCAGGATATTGGACACTTCTTGCATCTCCACCAAAAAAGTCGACGCACCAGCCGCCAAATTATCCCCGGCACCAATCCGTGTAAAGACACGATCCACAATCCCCACTTCTGCTGCTTCTGCCGGCACAAACGATCCCATATGAGCCATAATAGTCAAAAGTGCTGTCTGACGCAAGTAAGTGGATTTTCCTCCCATGTTCGGTCCGGTCACCAAAAGAATCTGATTGTCAGCGCTGTCCAATAAAGTGTCATTGGGCACAAAAGGTGTTTGGGACATGTTGGATTCTGAGAGCGCCATTTCCACCACAGGGTGACGGGCCTTCTGGAATTGAATTCCATCACCATCATGGACATGCGGCCTGACGTAATTGCCTTTGTCAGCGACTTCGGACAAAGAAGAAAGCGCATCCAATTCAGATAAGCTTTCAGCCAAATTGTGAAGTTCATTCTTGTATTGCAAAACTTGCTGGCGCACATGCACAAAAAGATGCGCTTCGAGCGCTCTGGATTTTTCTTCAGCGCCCAAAATTTTGTCTTCTTGAGCTTTGAGCTCCGGGGTAATAAACCGTTCGGCATTGGTCAAAGTCTGCTTTCGAATCCATTCCTGAGGCACTTTTGACAAATTGGCGCGCGACACTTCTAAATAATAGCCAAACACTGAAGTAAAACCAATTTTTAAAGAATTGATACCTGTTTTTTGACGTTCACCGGCTTCCAGATCAGAAATCCAAGAACGTCCATGTTTGGCCAGCTTGCGCAACTCGTCCAGTTCCGCTGAATAGCCGTCGCGTATCACGCCACCGTCTGAGAGGCGGAACGGTGGGTCATCTGTCAGAGCTGTTTCCAACAAATGCATCAGTTCATGGGGCATCATTAAAGCATCAAGCAAGGAGGCCAGGGGATGATCATTGTCCGGCAGAAAAGGCTTATCAGAAAAAATGCGTCTCAATTCAGGGAGACACCGAAGCGTACGGCGAAGAGAATTTAAATCGCGTCCTGTGGCGCTGCCGGCTGACAAGCGCGCCAAAATCCTTTCCACATCAGCCACTTCATTCAGCAATTTCCCCATGGAAGAACGTTCCATGTGCTTGTCAACAAAAAATTCCACACGGTCCTGCCTTTTGTGAATCAATGTCACATGTCGCAGCGGATGGAGAAGCCACCATTTTAATTTGCGGCCGCCCATAGGAGTGCAAGTATGATCCAACACCTGTAAAAGGCTGGATATTTTGGTTTTGTTTGACGGAAGAAGCTCCAAATGACGTATGGCCAAATCATCCAAAGCCAAATAATCATCCAAATGATATTGATGCGGCGGCTTAATGGCCTGCAAAGCCTCGGGTTGATTTTTTTCTATATAATAGAAAAGCGCGCCAATAGACGGCAGAGCTGCATGGTCTTTGTCCAATCCAAACCCAGCCAAGGAAGACACCTGAAAAAGACGTGTCAAATGCTTCACAGCTGTTTCTGGATGAAACATATGTTCTTCTAATGAAGTCATGGTTTGTGAAAAGCCACGGGGCAAAGGAAAACGTTCCGTATACAAAATTTCACGCGGATCCAAACGCGCTATTTCATCGGACAAACGCTTCCCTTTGGGATCGCCTGAAATCACTGTCACAAGAAACTCACCTGTGGACATATCCACTGCGGCCAATCCCCATTGATCTGCGGACACAGGCGCAGCCGCCAAAAGAAAATTATTGTTTTTGGCCTGAAGCAAATCATCTTCCAAAACAGTCCCTGGCGTCACAACACGCACCACATCACGCCGCACCATGCCTTTTGTGCTGGCCGGATCCTCCATTTGTTCTGCAATGGCCACTGAATAACCGTTCTTCAAAAGCTTGGCCAAATAGCCTGATAAAGCATGGTGAGGCACCCCGCACATGGGCACTCCCTGACGCTGCGTGAGAACGACTTCCAACACCGGCGATGCCAAGCGCGCATCTTCGTAAAAAAGCTCGTAAAAATCGCCCAAACGGAAAAAAAGCAATGCTCCAGGATTTTTGGATTTCACTTCCTGGTACTGCCGCATCAATGGTGTTGTGGATGATTGTGTTTTTTTTGTTTGCATAATTGTTGAATAACCAAATTCCAAGAGACAATGATCAAATTTTAGGGCGCGAACAAAAAATACATCTTCTTTCTTGGGTATTTGTCTTTCTTAAAATTTGAACAAGTTTTTGATTTTTTGCAGATTCTTTAGCCAGCGATTGGTTTTGAGCACTTTTTTGACAAATGCATGGGTTTCCTTATAAGGAATGTCCTCAATCCGAAGATGTTTTTCCCCTTTCCGCCATGTGCGGACATTTTTAGGCCCGGCATTATACGCCGCCAGAATAGACACCTTGTCTTCTCCAAATTCTTTTCTTAAGAGTGATAAATAAAAAACACCCAGTTGAATATTCACCTCAGGCTCAGAGATCTGATCAATTGACACCTTGATTCCCACGCGCTCAGCCATTTCAAAAGCGGTGTCCGGCATCAACTGCATCAAACCAATGGCCCCGCGATTTGAGCGTGCGGATTTTTGAAAACTGGATTCTGTTTTAATAAGGGCCAAGACGAAAATAGGATCAAATTTGTATTGAGACGCATAAATATTCACAGTGTCCTTATAAAACACAGGCCGCGCCAATTGCCACAACACACCTGTGGGGATCAATAAAATAAATAGAACAACAGCAACAATGACGGCTGTCCAAACGGGATGTTTTGGCTTATGCATAGTTCATTTTTCCTTAATCGCGGCCAAAAGCATTGCGTGTCTTTCCTCTTTCACTTCTTTTGGCACATTGTCCGGTTCCTGCGCCGCCGGCGTGCCGGGACGGGGCGAATACTTAAAACAAAAAGCGCTTTGAAGATGCGTGTGTTTGGCCAAGGACAATGTTTGTTCAAAATCCGCCTGCGTCTCTCCGGGATACCCCACGATAAAGTCTGTGGTGATGGTGAGATGAGGCGCTGCGTTTCGCAAAGACTCGATTTGACGTATAAAATCAGCGCGGGTATAATTGCGCCGCATACGCTTCAATATCCTATCCGACCCTGACTGAACAGGCAAATGTATATCAGAAATCATATTTTGACAATCTGACACAGCTTGTATCATGCGGCTGTTCATATAAAACGGGTGTGCGCTCATAAAACGGATCCGAGAAACCCCTGACACATCCCGGACAGCTCTTAAAAGATCCGCAAAATCAACAATGTCATTCCCATTGTCCCCGGGATTCGGTGTTTTCGGACGGTAAGAATTCACTGTCTGGCCCAGAAACATCACTTCATGCAAACCCAAACGCGCTTTTTCACGGATCTCTTTTAAAATACTGACTGCAGGCCGGTAAATCTCCCGGCCACGCACTGACGGCACAACACAATAACTGCAAGAAAAATTACATCCGCGCATAATGGTCACAAAAGCTGTCAATGATTCATCCGGCAAGAGAGACGCATACTCTTTTTCAAACCATTCTTCTTCGTTGTTCTCTGCTGACTGATTGGGGGACCCATTCTTAAAAAATTTTTCAATTGTCCGGTCAAATTTCCCAATGGATTTGGCGCCTATCACCAAATCCACTTCAGGGAATCTGGAACAAATATAGGATTGAATACGCTCAGCAGCGCAGCCCGTCACGATCAGTTTTTGGTTTGGCTTTTTTTCTTTTTTAAACTTCACCAAACGGCCTATATAGGAAAGAGCCTTGTCCTCGGCATGCTGCCGCACAGTGCACGTATTGACAAACACACAATCAGCCTGCTCACGGCTGTTCACCAGCGTCAACCCACGAGACAACAAATAACGACTTATCTCCTGAGAATCGGCCACGTTCATTTGGCAACCAAAAGTCTCGACGAAAAATTTCATATTGACATATCATAGCAGAAACGATAAAACAAAAGAATATGCTGTAGGTTAATAAGCTGGATTTCTGTAATTGCCCCATTTATGGGGCGCTTTTAACGCATTTATTTACCTTAAAGAGCCCGATAAATCGGGCAACTACGCTTATCTAAACAGCATTGAGGTTAAGACAATTTTTTTTCAATGTTGTTCCACTTAAATCCGCTGTTGGCAATAATGGAAATCCGGTCCCCTTGTTTGATCACCTCAGAGGCCTTTGGGCACGACATGATTTTGTTGCAACGAATCAATGCCAGCAAATTAAAAGATTCAATTTCATTGACAGCCAGAGACATGGATTTTTTGACAATCTCACCCCACTGTTTGCCCACAACCAATTGAGGCGTCACTGTGTGGGTGTAAGCGCCTTCAGTGTTCAATAAAATGGACCTGATAATCGCCGAAGAATGTGTGTTTTGGCATTCCTGAACAATGGCCAGCATGTTTAAATTTTGAAGGACAGGCACAGCTTTTTTGGGAAACATCCATTCATTTTTCGAATCCAACAGCACATAAATAACTTCACTGGAATCCTCCACAAAGCGCAGCACCAAATCCACCAATCTTGAGGTGGACAGATCAGATTCAGGGGAAACCGGATCCAAAGGAAACACCACCACTTTTTTATTTTCGCGCAAACCCGCTCTTTTATATGTCTCCTGATCATGGCTATATCCTTTCACAAACCTAATCTTGTTATGAAGATTCCGAATAGACAAAGGCAGCTCTTCCAAACGGCTATCCACAACACATATCCCCACTTCTGGTTCACGCGCCACAATTTCCCGAATGTACAATTCCAGATGATGTCCCGGAAAATTAAAAAGAACGTATCCACCTTTAAACGGATTATCGAGCATACCCAATTTCCTCCGGCTTGATAGCATAAGTTTTAAATCAACGGCTGATGAAATCACCACGCCCAAAATGGCAATACTGATGATTCCGAAAAAAATCGTTACATGCCGGCCTGCCAATGTGGAAGCCGGTTTATTCCCGAATCCCACAGTGGTGGCTGTTTGCCAGACCTGCCACACAGCTTCATTCCAACTGATATTTTCCGTGAATTTTATACAGATGGCGAAAATAAATGACAAAAGCAAAAAATAAACAGCGAACTCGCACAAATTAACAATCACCAAAGGAAAATCATCTTTTTTGCGTATTTTTAGCAACAACCATCGGATAAACATTTGTTTTTTCCCTTCAATGATTTAGAGAAGCAACTTAAAGATAAAAATAATAAATTGAGCAAAAAATGATAGCAAACATTTTATATTATATAAGATGATATTACCTTTTAGAAGCCTAAGAAAAAGGAGCGCCCATCATGAATGGTTTATTCTCTCATTGCACTTCCTTGGCGGGTAAGTTTACAGCGATTTTTTTAGCAGGCATTTTGTCCACGTCACAAGCATTCCCTGAATGGCGCAATGAAAAACCTGAAGATGTGGATTTTGTTATTTATATGTATATCCCTTATACAGAAGTGTCTGTGGCGTCCACAAAGGCGAAAAAGCTCATTGACACTGTATCAGCTGTGTCGGTAATAGACAGACAGATGATTGATTCTTATCATTTTCAAACCATTTCCGAAGCAGTGAACACAGTGGCAGGTCTTGATGTGATCAGGACAAATTTCATGAACACTGTGCCCATGTCGCGCGGCATTCTGCAGCATCATTATGCCAATAAAACATTGGTCATGATCAATAATATCCCTTCCTGGCTGACCACCACCGGCGAGGGTTTTATTGACAGAGTGCATATCAATGACGTGGAGCGCATTGAAATCCTCAAGGGGCCTGCTTCTGTTTTATACGGCTCCAATGCGTATTCCGGTGTCATCAATATTATTTTAAAGCACCCCAAAAAAGATGACGAGACACTCAAAATTCATGGCGGGGTGGGCACTCAAAAATCTTACTTTTCCGGCGGACATTATTCGGTTTTGAAGGGCGGCAAAAGCCTTTTTATATCAGCCAATTCTTCCAATGAAGAAGGCCATGAATTTCACCATTTGGATGGTGCTGGGGTGACCAATTATGTGCATGACAAAGCCGGTCCAGTGGGCGCCAACTTCACGCTCAATGCTTCCTTGAAAAACCATTCCTTTTTGATCAATAGTTTTCTGGACAAGTTCACAGGTTTGGAAGGCTCCCTGCCCACATTTGCGCGCGGCGCTGGAAAGCCGCATGTCCGAGAAGGTTACCTCACAAACTACACATACACACGCGCCTGGAATAAGTTTGATATCAAATATTTATTGACCCAGGATTGGAACAGACGTGATTTTTCCAGATATCTCGATG
Organism: Elusimicrobiota bacterium; assembly: GCA_028278255.1. Taxonomy (GTDB): domain Bacteria; phylum Elusimicrobiota; class Elusimicrobia; order FEN-1173; family FEN-1173; genus JANQER01. Next base: position 14,040 of record JANQER010000345.1, read on the forward strand.
ATTCCAGCCATATTGAAACATACGGTTCCCGCACATTTTGCTCATTCATTTCCGATATCTCATTCATCAAAGCCATTGGTCTCACACTGGGCAGTGATTATGAGAGGCGCAAAATGAATAATTTTCGTTATTATGACACACGTGACAATTCTTCTTCCAGAGACGGAAATCTTAAATCCAGGCAAGTGCATGAATATTCAGGCTGGGGACAAATTGACTTCCAGTATAATCCTTTTGACTTCACGCTGGGGACCAGATTGACGCGCAACACATTGTTCGGCTCCAATCTGTCTTCCAGGGGCACCTTGGTATGCGCGCTCAACAAAAACCACAGTCTGAAATTTATTGTTGGACAATCTTACCGGGCGCCCTCTTTCTTTGAATTGTATTTTCAATCCTCCTCTCGGACGGTGGCTGGCAACACCAAATTGTCTCCTGAAACATGCAATTCATATGAAATCGCCTATCTCTTGTCTTTGGGACAACATATGTTTATTCAGGTCATGGGATATGAAGCGCATTACAAAGGGAAGATTGAAAGACAAACACGCACAGTCTTGTTTGATGACGGGGTGACACAAACAGGCGTGAGGCAGTATGTCAATGGAGACCCCATTGAAACGCGCGGCCTGGAGATTGAGTTCAATTACAGAAACCCCTCTCTCTTAGATGCTTTTGCCCAATTCAGCGCCATTGCACCGAGGAACAATGAATCATACCAAACCAATTTTCGTTTTGTGCCTGACTACACCATCGCCAGCGGTCTTTCTAAGAACATAAAAACACTCACTGTGTCGGGTGTGGTCAAACACAGAAGCAGAACCGACGGTCGTTTGGCCAGAGTGGGCACATTCACCACAGGCGATCTGAATCTGTCCTATCAGCATGGCCACACACGCCATATTTTTGCTGTCAAAAACATAACCAACAAAGTGGTCCTTTACCCGGAGTACGTGTGGCAAAGCGGTGTGTATCTCAACACAGTTCCTTCAGAACAACGCAGGCGCATCAGCTATTCCTTTCAAATAAAATTCGGCACATAACGCTGTTGTTTTCCTGTGAAAATTTGGAATTAGGACTGCAACAACGCTGTCCCACAGCGGGTTGCAGCCCAATGGCCTGAAAAAACCAATACCAGGCCCAAAAACACATTTAAAAACATATTCAGCGCTGCCCACCCATACTCACCGTCACGCAACAGACTAAAATTCTCCAACGAAAAAGCTGAAAAAGTGGTAAATGACCCAAGAATACCTAAGAACAAAAAAACACGCATATTATAAGACATCTCAATGGCCTCAGACACCCCCCACAACAAGCCAATCACCAACGAACCCATTAAATTGACGCACAATGTTCCCCATGGGAATCCTTGATCAAACATCCGATGCGTTAAACCAGCTATCCAATAACGCGACAGCGCGCCAATAGCGCCGCCAACAGCCACAAAAATGAATCTTCCCATAATGATTTATTCCTTAATTTAACGAGATTTTATATTAATGGGTGTACCCGAATTAGTGTGGGTCCCTTTTAACGTTTTGAATCATCTTTAATGAAAGATGTTAAGACTTTAAGT
>JANQER010000377.1 GCA_028278255.1 Elusimicrobiota bacterium
CCACAGGGCTTGCCCATCTCCCACACGATCAATCAGGTCCAAAGCCACATCTTCTGCCTCTGCGATGTCCATGCCCATTTCTGTAAAAGCTGTTCTTAAAATCATCAGAAAGATGTCATCCAAAGTGCGGCTGGACAATGCGCTCACTTGCGGATCAGTGCTGTTGAGGATTTCATTGATGCTCAAAGAAGACAAAGGAACAGAAGAAGCGCCGATGGACACTTCTTCTGCTTGAAGGGCATTGTTGAAAAGAGACAACAACATAAACCCGGCATTTAACTCAGACATACTGATCTGCCAATAGTTCCGCAAACAATCCACAAACTGCGTCATCACAGATGTGACAATCAAAGATTTGATGAATTCATCCGATGACCCGTATACCGTTGTGAGGGCTTCTTCCACGCGCACATCCACAAATTCCCGGAAAACACCGGCAATATAAGGAGATGTTTCGGCATCCGGATCACCCAAAGATTCAAAGAAACCCGGCAGCGTCATGCCCATCATCACATAAGCAGCGCCTGAGGTGTTGTTTTGGATTTCATCTAAAAACGCCGGTGAAAACTCATTGAAAAATGTTTGAAAATCAATGACATCGCCATTGTTGTACAACATCTGGAAATCCTGCACTTCAGACCATGTGTCCATCAGCCGGGCCTGGTTGTAAGTGATGTCAGACATCATGACCCGGTTCAGCTGGCGCGGGGCAGCGCTGTTAAAAGTGGTTTCCGTATACGAAGACGCCAGTCCTTCCGAATTGTATAGAATATCTGTCTTGGTCATCACAATCTCCCGGTTCGGCGCGCTGTTGTCATTGGTCAGTTCCGTGCGCGTGAGCACTTCCTGGCCCAGGGCATTGTATTCATCAATCCAAATGTCCATTTCAAAAGAATGATTCAAAGTGTAAGCATTTCCTGTTTCCACATATTGTTCTGACATATGCGTTAAGCGTCCCTGCTCATCATACTGCATCAAGTCCACGTATTCATCTATGGTTTTCCCCATATCAATTTTCTGGCGCACCTGTGCCAGGCTCTGGCCCAGGGCATTGTATTGCGTGTCCAAAATGTTTCTCTGATAAGTGTGGTGCAGCCGGCCCTGATTGGTGCTGTACAATCCCGGGGCTTCTTCTGTGACAGTTAAATAAGATTCTTTGAGGCGTCCCCAATCATCATAAACCGTGTCAGCACTGGTTTCCTCTAAAGTGGTTTTTAACCCATCAGTGATCAGCCGGCTGAATCTGAGCACTTGGCCGTTGTCATTAAAAGAGGTGTTTTCTGTGTGAATCGCGTACGTGTGGTCCAGATCAAAAGCGCTTCCCCAAACAGCGCCTTCTTCATACAACACATCTGTCACAATGGCCTGGCCCAAGGCATTGTATTGTATGGCATGTGTTTCAGCCGTCATTTTGTCCTGCACATCAGTCCGTTTGTAAAAACCGATGAGGCGCTCTTTGTCATCATACTGGCTCTGTGACGTCAAGATCTCATACACATGGTCCAAAGGATCACTGAGATCCGGATCAATGGCTGTTTCATGACATTGCACAAAAGAACTGCTTAAGCGGCCCAAACTGTCATAAAACAAATCCGTCTGGGTGGTTTCCACGGTTTGTTTATTGCCTTCAATGGTGGTTTTTTCATACCGTAAAACCTGGTCTGTGTGGGCATACGCAGTGTACACTGTGACTTCTTCAGTCACATGCGACCCGTGCGTGGTGACACGGCGCGTTTGCAAGGCCCGGTCAAAATCATCCACAAAAGAATCTGTGTGAAGAGCCATCATATAGGTACGGTCCAAAGGATCAAGTGACGACCCAGGCACAGAATATTCATGATAAATAGACTGCTGATAAATCTGCCGGCCGCGCGTGTCATATTGAATATTGCCCTTGGCAATGGTTTCTTCTGTGACTTTGTCCCCGCTTGTTTTTTCACGCACATAACCATCCACCAACCCGGCTTCATTGTAAGTCATTTGTGCTGTGCGCACTTCGTACGTGTGGTCCAGCACATAACCTGGCAAAGACGTGGTGTCATGAAGCTGGCTGTGGCTGGACACCAGACGGCCATTGATGTCATAGGTGGTATCAGACAAACTGGTTTCAATGGTGTTTTTAATGATCTGACTTAAGCTCACGTGAAATTCATCTGTTTCACGCCGGGTTTGGAGAATTTGATTCAAAGGGTTGTAATCAATGTCTGTTGTTTGAATGCGGTACCGCCGGCCCAAATGGCGCACATTCCCCTGGTAACGGTATTCATGAAAAGCCACATCTGAAGTCAATGTGCGTCCCAGCGCATCATAAGAAAGCCCTGAGGCATTTTCTTCTATTTCTTTTCCTTTGACAGTGAAATCCGCATCAGCGATTTCTGTGGTGGTGCGCCCATAAGACAATGTCTGCCCCAGCGTGTTGTAAGCCATATTGTTCATCCGCACTTGGGTTCTTTTGAGGAATGAATCTCCCACGCTTTCTGTGGTCCGGGTGGTGGTGCCCTGATAACGTCCGTCTGTGTGAAACAACAAATCAAAAATCTCTTCAGTGGTTGTTTTCATGCCCTCTTCAACAGTGCGCTGCGAGGTGTGAATGCGGTCCAAAGAATCATACTCATTTTCTGTGGACACCATTTGCTGTTTGAGCAGCTTTTCACCGTCAGCAAAACCATCAAAAGCTGTGTGGGTGTCTGTGACATCCATCACAGACACAGCCAGCAAATCATTTGTGTGATAATCCAATGAACGCGACACTTCCCTGGTCACGCGGTACCCGTCTGTGGTGGTGCGTTCAGAACGGGACACACGGCCCAAGCTGTTATACATTAAGGAAGACACAGCAGTGTAAGTGTGGTCCAAATCCAAAGACGCATGCAATGATGTTTCTGTAAACACAGATTCTCCGCCATTCATCCGGCCAGACACATCATAACCAACCTGCGACATGTTTTCAGTGACTTGTTTGTCCTCTTCCACAGTCACCTTGGTCCAAGCGCCGGCCTGGGCCAAATCATTATAATCAGCTGCGTCATAAGTTGTTTCTGTTGTGTATGTTTTGTACAGAATGTCATTGGGATAAGCATCATGATGGGCCGCATCAAAAGTGTCCTGTTCCACGAAATCAGAAATCTGATAAAGAAGCCTGCCACTGGCATTGTATTGCATGGCCTCTGCGGCATTGCCTGTGCGCCACACACCGGATTGTTCCACAATTTCTTTGTTTTGCTGCTGGACCCGGCGCACAAAACCAATGACTTGGCCAAAATCAGAATCATAGGCATTGGTCAAGTCCACTGTCATGTGGCGGTTCAACAGTGTGCCGCCTGTGGACACATCTGTTTCAGTGGTGTGGGTCACACTGTGCAGCAAACGGCTGTATCCATCATAATCAGCTTCTGTCATATGCTCCACTGTCTGACGATCGCCTTCCACCATGGTTTGCACATAATCCAAACGCAGCCCGCGGTCATTAAAAGCATTCACAACCACAAGGATGTCTGTTTCCTTGTCCAAACGATTGGCATTGGTGGCATCCAATTCTTGGCGTGTGTAATGGTTGTTGATCAAGCGGCCCTGTGCATCAAACACGCGGCAGGATTGGTCCCTTTCAATCATCAACAAATTGTTTTCCAACATGCGGCGTTCCTGGCGCAAAACCCGGCCTGTGCGGGTTTGACCCGGTGAATCACCGTCAAATTCAATGTAAAAAAGCGTTTCCACATAATCCCGCACATAAGCTGTGGCTCCGCCAAGTCCCGGCAAAGCCTCATGATGCGTTTCCACAGTTGAATAAGCCACACGCTCTGGGTCCACTTGTGAAAACGTGTGTGAAATGCGTTCTTCTTTGACCAACCCCTGCTCCACAGTGGTGCGGGTCATTTTTTGAATGCGGTTGTGCGCATCATAGCCTGGCACAGGGTCACTGTCTATACCCACTTGCATGGACACTGTTCTTTGTGCCAAAAGCATGTCTTGCGTGCCCGGCAATGCCAAAAAGTCTTGAATGCTTAACCCGGAATTGTCCCAAGCGTCTTCAAAATCCCCCACATTCATGTTCAATTCTGTTTCATGCGTGACACTGGATTCCAAACGCCGCAAAGCATCGTACCCAATGCCTGTCACTTCCCGCAGCAGCAATTTCCCTGGAGAATCAGAGGACTGAATTTTTTCCCAATAAGAAGCCGGCAAACCGCCCAATCCTGTGTCAGCGGCATAATATTGATAATGGTCTTTAATGGTCAGTACTCTGGGATAGGCTGCAGAATCAAAATCAAATTCAGCCAAATCAAAATCAAGACTGGGCACACCTTCACACGCAATGTGCACGGAACGTGAGGCTTTATTGGGCCAAAGCGGATTTGTGTATTCAAACAGGTTTTTTTCTGCGCGCGTGCTGCCAGAGGGCAGAATTGTGTGCACTTTGGTTTCTGACACGTTTTTGCCTTGATACTTGAACAATGTGTCTGTGTGCGTGTACTGGCCATTGGCAGCGTGAATTTCAAAACCACTGTCCACGTGCAGACTGTTCAAAAGAATGATTTCCATGTCATTCTTTAAATCTGTGATGGTTTGTTTTTGCGTGCGGGCAATGCGGTTATACGCGTATTCAAAATCAGTTTTTTCAGCTGTGCGCACGCCTGATGAATCCGTGCGCACCACTTCACTGCGTCCCAAACGGCCGCGCACATCATACGCCAGCACAGCGTCTTCACGCGTGATCAAATCACCGGGCTGCGGGTCCCACACATTGTCCCCGTTGAAAACCGGATCAGCCACGTACAATGTGCGGGTGTGAGACGGTTTGGTGGTGTCTGCCACTTGTTCAGGGTCATAGTAAAAGTATGTTTGCTCAACAGACTTGACGCCGTCATAATCCAAACGGGACACAGTGGTCATGGACACGCGCGGGGATTGGGTGTTGCCATCATAAGAGGTTTCATCATAATCAAATTCAGTGATGTCGCGCGCATTTTGCGACATGGCTGTTTCCAGATACGCAGCAGTGGTCATGGCGTCAAAATCAGGATAATCTGTCAGCACAAAATCCGCCAGTCCCTCAGGGGCATCCACAGCTGCCAAAAGCGCAGGAGACACATCCACGCGGCTGATGCGTTCAGTGGACACTGTTTGATACAAATCTTTGCCCAGAAAACTCACAAAAGCATCCACATGCACATGTTCAAAAGACCATTCCCCGCTTTCTTCAGTCAATCGCACCACATCCACAGCCCGGTCTTGGTCATCGTAATTGAAGAATGTCCAGCCCCCACTCACTTCACCGTCACTGCCGGTTTGGATTTCATGAACCGCCAGTTCCCGGCAGCCTTCATCTGACAGGTCTGAACAATCCGGGTCTGTCACGGTTTCCAACCTTTGATTGGTTTCCACTGTGTTCAAAGACAGAGCAGCTGCTGGTTCTGCAGCAGCCTGGGCTTTGAGCACTTCTTTTAAATCCAGCTGCACTTTTTGCGTGCGCATGGTCCAGGCATCTGCATGGCCTTCCAAAGAATACGTGATGTCAGACATGCGCGTCCATGTGGTGGTGTTGTTGGGCCAGTCATGGATCTGATCCAATGACACATCTGACAAATCAGCGCCAGATTCCCAGGCATCAATCAATTCCCCGGCCCGCTCACCAGCTTCCAAAGGCATGAACGTGCCGTCAAACACCCAGCCAGCGCCTGTCACAGTGATTTCATTAAAATCTTCAGGCTGCCCCAAGCCATTGTATTCTGTGCCCAAACGCACAGTCATGGACGTGTGATCCAAGGGGATCCGGATCTCCAGGTCTTCCGCTGCATAGCCGCGCAATGTGACCCCAGCTTCTCCAGCACCAGCGCGCATCAGGGCTATTTTTTCTTGTTCTGTTAAATCAGACACGCGCAATTCCGGCAGTGCGTCATTCGGGAAATAAACCACGCCTTGTCCAAACAGCGTTTCAAAAGCCTGCACATACTGAGGCAAAGTCTCTGGCTGATCAAACTCCACCAAAGGCACCATGCCAAATGTTTTTTCCAAAAGCGGGAACCACGCTGTTTGCGGGGACAATCCAATCACGCGCGTGCGGCCCACCCAAGACTGCATAAAACTCCGTGCTGTGTAAGACACTTGGTCCATATACGTCAGTGTCACAGAATCGCGTAAACGTTCAGACAAAGCCCCGGACAACAAATCTTCTCTTTCAGCTGATGACAGATCCTCCCAGCCCACAGACACTTCTTCCCAATTCCCAGGCCCGTTTTCCCGCACAAAAGACAAAGTCTCGCCTTCATATTTAATGGACACAAACCGGGTCATTTGACCGTTGGTGTTAAACCCAGCTGACGGGATATAAGTCACAGATGTGGCGGATTTGCTGAACACTTCCTGTCCCATGGCATCTTCCTGCCTGGCTGTTTCCTTGACCACGTTTTCCACGGTTTGGCCGCGGGCATTGTACACATACGCATTTGTTTTTTCCATGACCAAAAGATTGCCGTCATCATCTGTGCGCTCTTCTGTGCGCGCAGATCTCAGGAGCTGGCCGGTTTCGTCATACAACAGAAAATCTTCTGTGACTTGATAGGCTTTGGCATACACATCAGGCAGTTCTTGTCCCACATTGTTAATGGCCACTTCTGACACATTCACCACACGCCGCGACAAACGGTCATCTGTGTATTCAAAATCCACAGTGTCCAGGTTAGACTCTTCCACGCGTTTTTCAGCATCATCCACCACACGGCTCTGGCGCAGCACCCTGTCTTGGGCAT
>JANQER010000408.1 GCA_028278255.1 Elusimicrobiota bacterium
TATTATGGTTCTTTTTAAGTTAAAAAATACTTGTCAAGATTTACCGTGTTCATCCGTGTCTATCCGTGGTTCCAATGTGTTTTTTTGTAGACCTGAGTAATCACATTAAAAGCCGTATTGGTTATTATTTGGTGATTGTATCTTGGAATTTGGTTGTTTTTAGTAAAATTTTTCTACTTGTGGGACAAAAAACTCAAGAAGGACAGGAGAAACCGTATGAGCACGGAAACCATTCAATGCGGAAAACGCACGTATCTGATTGAATCACGCATTACCAAAAATGGGCACAAATATCTTATGATCACGGAAAAAAGCTTTGGACGCTTATCCAAAGTCATGGTGTTTCATGATCATTATGATATCTTCCGCGAAGCGCTTGAAAAAGCCATGAAAGCAGAACCAATGGCTTCTACCCCGGCCTTGACATAAGCTCTTAGGGGTTGGTTTTTCCCTGCAGCGCCTTGTCAAAGGCAGGTACGCCGTCCATAGAGAGGCGGGTCTCAGCTTTATGGCTATTTAGTATTCATTCGCAATGACTCACATGTCCCAGATTATCCTGTCATTGCTGAAGCTTTTCATAAGGCAGGAAATAAATAATTTCCAAAAACGCCCAATAAATTGGGCAATTACCTGAAAAGTTGCTATTATTTTATATATGCTCTTAGCCATTGATATAGGGAATACACAAATCCACTTGGGCGTCTTTCATATGAAAGACACCCGCATTTCCAAAGATCTTCACAAATCCTGGCGCATATCCACCCGAAAAGAAATCTCCTCAGACGAACTCGGCATCAAAATCATGAACCTGTTCGATTATGCGGACATTGAGCCCTTGCACACAAAAGGCATTATTGTGGCCAGTGTTGTTCCGCCTCTTGATGCGATTTTAACTGAAGTCTGCGAAAAGTACTTTCAATTGGACCCATTGTTTGTAGGGCCTGGCATCAAAACAGGCATCAATATCCTGTACGAAAATCCTAAAGAAGTCGGCGCTGACAGAATTGTCAATGCAGTGGCTGCTCATGAACATGTCAAAAAAACATGCATTGTTGTTGATTTTGGCACAGCCACCACTTTTGATTGTATCAGCAGCCAGGGCGAATACATGGGCGGGGTCATTGCCCCTGGCCCTGAAATGGCTGCGCAGGCCCTGTTTTCCAGAACATCCAAACTTCCTCTGCTTGATACGTTTGATGCGCCCCAATCCGCTCTTGGCAAAACAACCCTGGACAGTCTTAAGTCAGGGTTCTTTTATGGATACAAAGGCTTGATACAAGAAATTCTCTCCAGCCTTAAAAAAGAAATGCAAGGGGATCCTGTGATCCTGGCCACAGGCGGCCTGGCCAAAATATGGGCTTCTTCCATCAAAGACATCAAACAAATCTACCCCAACCTCACCCTCGAAGGCCTCCGAACCCTCTGGTATATAAACAAGGCATAAGATGACTATAAATGAATCAGAAACATGTTTAGAAAATGGGACGGAAGACAAAAATGAATGGCCAAAATCGTTTGATCTCTTATGGCAGGACTTTCAGGAGCATGGGGGGCGTCACAAAATAACAGAAGTAGATATTAAACAGGAAATTGAGAATTTTCGTCAAGAATTAAAGTAAATGAGGAGTCGCGGAGTTTTATGGTTCTTTTCCGGTTTACCGTGCTTATTGTGGTTACCTGAGTAGTTGCACTCCAGCCAAGTTTCTTGCTGCATTTCGATAATCTTATCGCGAATAACATCCTGTAAATAATTATATATGTCCCATGCTTTTAGAAATTTACAAAAAGTTTACAATAACTTAAGACAAAATTAAGATGATTTTATTATTATATAAATACTTAGTATTCAGATTTTTATGCCAATTATATGAAAAAAATTATTGCCTCACTTATATCCATTTCATTTTTGTACACCACTCTTTCTGCGCCGTTTGTGGAAGCCGGTTTTTGGGAGGAGCGCAGCAGAGCAGTGCAGCAGAAATTAGAAATTCAAAATTCGAAATGGGGAAAAACAAAAGATTCTCACATCAATAAACAGTTCGCTCAACTCCCTGCAAACATTGCCAACATCAACCAGATCATCCCCACACAAACCACTTCTCTCTCTCATATCAACACACTGCCCGAGCAAGTCGCCAACCTATCAGAATCTTCTCCTTTACACAAAGATTTAAAACACTTGCCACAATGGCTGACGTCATTGCCGTTAGAATACGGTGAAATCCGTCAAGTCCATTTGGCACAAGATTTACCAATGACCAATAACAAATTACCAGTTACCAGTCATCCTTTAATTATTCATATTCAAGATGTCCATGGTTATGCAGATGCGCAGATGAATATATCAAAAATCATTCAAACCATTGGGCAAAGGGCAGGAGCCTTTAAGGGGAAACCCTCTCCCTCGATGGGAGAGGAGAAAGGTGAGGGTGATAAGAAGCGCCTTGGCCTTTTGATAGGCGTTGAGGGTGCGTCCGGGAGATTTGATCTGGAGCGGTTCCAAAACTTTCCTGACAAGAAAATCATGAAAGATGTGGCTGATTTCATGCTGGACCAGCACATTATTCCTGGAACAGAACACGCGGCATGGACAGCAGAGAAGACGAAATTGGAAACTAGAAATTCGAAATTATCTGCTTCTAATTTCAATCAGTATCCAGCACCTATTGAACTCTGGGGTGTTGAAGATCGTGACTTATATTTGGCCAATGTTAAATCCTATGCAGATGCCAGACCGCTCAAAGACGCCATGTCCACGCAGCTTCAACAATGGCAAAAAACATTAGACAATCTCAAAAAACAAATCTATTCCCCGGAACTCCAAAAATTCGACGCTCTTTACACTCAATATTCCCAAGGAGATTTGGGACTGGGTTCTTATTTGAAAGAAATTGGTTCCTATCCATCGAGAAATTCATTGCGGGATGCTTTTGACGAGGAATTTCGTGAGCAAAGCGAACGAATTTCGTGCCCGGAGGGGGCCAATTTCGTCCCCGAAGGGGACCAATTTCAATTTAATATATCATCCTTTCCCAATCTAAAATTGTTCTTAGAAGCTGTTCATGCTGAAGAATCATTGGATTTCAAACGCGTGGAATCTGAGCGCGCTCAACTCATCAAACGCTTGACCACAACACTCTCTCAACAACAAATCTCCGGCCTTATCGAAAAAAGCCTGCTTTATAAGATGGGGAAAATGTCTTATGGCCGGTATTATAAAGAGTTGATCCAACTATGCAAGAAAATAGGAATTAACTTAGATAATGGCAAAGGGCAATCCCTTCCTACACTTTCCGACAAGCAAGTGCCTTGCCTGGCGGCAAAGCAAAACAGGGACCATGCTTTAGCAGCATGGAGAGCAAAGAGCAAAGGGGAAAAGATAAAGACATACAAGGCCACAGCTAAAAATTTTTCTGAATTGGCCAAATACATTGAATATGTCTTGAAGTCTGAAAAAATCCAGAAAGAAAAGATATTCAATGAATTAAAAGAATTTGAAAAAACTGTTGCTGGCTCATTGCTTAAAACCCAAGACCAAAAAACTTTACACACCCTTGCCCAGGACCACCTTTTGATCCAAAAACTCACAGGCTTTGTGATGACGCCGGAAGACTGGTCCGTATACAAAAAGAATATGGACCGCATACATGATCTGCCGGAAAGGATCAGTTTGTTATACGAAGTTAAGAGAAATTGGCCCCCTTCGGGGACGAAATTGGCACCCTATGGGCACGAAATCGGTTCGCTGCGCTCACGAAATTCCTTGCCAGAAGCTTCCCCATTTCCCGAATCGTTGATTCCATTTGAAAATTTTTGCCGCCTTGCCATACGGAGAAACGAAGGTTTATTAGATAATTTGTTAAAGAAATTAGCTAATTTCGAGCCCGAAGGGCGCCAATTTCAATCAAAACAGCCATCCTTGGCTGTTTTGGTGGCCGGCGGATTTCACACAGAGGGTTTGACACGTTTGATGCGCGAGAGAAATGTGTCATATGTGGTGATCACACCGAAAATCAAAAAAATCAATAAAGACGCGCATTCCCTGGACTTTCTTTTGGACAAGACCCCGCTTGAAAAACTGTTTCACACTGAGAAAATCACCTTAAGCAAGTCTCTTGCCTTTGCCAGCCAGCCTTTGAGACCCAATCCTGAAGCAGAGGCCTGGGCAGAAGTGTCCACATTTATCCGTGCCTGCATCAAAGCCGGGGGCAAAGGCATGGAAAAAGACATTGAAGACGCTGCCCAGTTTTTGGATCCAAAAGCTGAAACCTACATTAAAACTTCTGTCAATGGCAAGAATCAATTCATCATCCAAGTCACTGTGAAAAGCGAGATGCTTAATAAGAAATTTGTTGTCGAAGAAACAACAACACTCAGTCCTGCGTATGAAAGACAGGCTGATGCGATCCAATGGACGCTCAATAACAACAAAAACTATATGATACGCCCCGCACAACCCACCTTTGCCTCCCGCCTCATGGATTTCGCCACAGCTTCAGCCATTCTCATTTGCACAGTGTCAGCTGGGGTGTACCGCACAGCCATTCACCCGCTTCCAGCTCTCAAAACAACTGTTGCTGGCTTTGATGATGCGCTTAGAATTGTGTTTATAGGTGTGTTATTTGTTGTGATATTGGCTTCAATAGGTTATATATTTTTATATCTTTATTCTGGTTTTAAGGCCGGACAAAAAGCATCATCATTAAGAAAGCCTAAAAAGACTTTTGATGGTGAACGAAAATCAGATGATGCACAAGGAATAACGAAAAGCCAAGGGGACTATGAAGGTCTTCTTGATTTTATGTGGCTAGCTGATTTTGAAAAATCAAAAAAATTAAAAGAGGAAGTATCTGCTGATTCAGAAGTGATCAAGGATGTGCTCCATAGCTCTCCTGATGAACGTCCAGCTGAAGAAGAATCTGAGTCGGATTCTGAACCTGAAAAATCAAAACAAAACCTTGATGCTTTGGACTTGTATCGTTATGCCAGGGAATTTGTTTCAAATAGAAAGTCAGAAGCACAAGCAGAAGATGAACTGTCACCAAGAGATTTTAGACTGATTCAGTGGCTGAGAAACCAAGCTGATAAAGAAAGTGCCGGAAAATCTATTGTAAAAGCATTCATAAAAATCGGAACCCCTTTGGTTTCATTTGGACAGAAGAAAGGCACGAGCATTATAGGAATGACTTATGAACAAGTTGTTGAATTGATCGAAAAAGACAGAAAATCTGATGAAACCCCTAAAGAACCCGTTGCTTCTTCTTTGCCTGCTCAGGCTGATAATATGCAGGTCGTTGAGCGGGTACCCTCTGATGAAAGAGCAGCTGAAACCGCAGCTGAGCCTGTTGTTGCTGATGGGACTAAAGAGTCCCTCCCTTTACACAAGCCAGAAATCCCTGCGACTGCTGAGGTTGCTCCTGTGCCTAAAGATGATTTGCAGGATGCCCAGCCTCAACCAAAAACACATTCAAAACCAGAACCACAGCCAGAGCCTGAACCGCTGCAGCCAATATTCAATATTCCGGTGGAATATTATTTTAACACTGATTTGCACTCTTCTCTTATTGCAGAGTTGGGCGAGCCGTTGAGAAATAATAAGGGCAGCGTTGGAATAAACAGCGGCCACTATGATGATATGTCCGGATTTTTAGATACCGTGCAGGTCAATATGAATCATAACGAGAGGAGTCAAAAGAGTTTGCATATAGTTGTATTGGATGGAAATAGTTTTAATAAAATTTCCGCGCAAGAGAAGAAAAAGTTTTTGAAATTTGCACGAGGGAAAGCTGTGATCGTGTTTTATCGGCCTTATTCGATTTCCAAAAAATCTGATTTTCCCGCAGGCTCGAATATCTTTCATGCAGACAGTCCCGGGAAAATTATGCAAATAGCCGCTGATTGTCTGGCCAGAGAGCCGCTCAAAATCATGCTTGTCAACCGCCCTAAAGATCAGGCGTTTAAAAAATTAAAATACCGCCGAAGAACAGATGTTGATGTGATCTCTGTCTATCCCAAGGATTTTACATCAGGAAGACGAATTGAGGAATGGCAAGACAAGGATCTCATTGTTGTGAATGTGCGCAAAATGCCGGGCGACAAAATGAAGCTGGTTGATTTCATCAATTCAACAGATTCGGGGTTACAGGTTGTGCTTTTGGTTAGGTCCAATTATGAGTTCTGGGAAAATCAAATATTCAGGCCGAATGTGTCTATTGCTCGTTCAATCGATGTAGTGAGTCAAAAAGAGGAACAACTGTTACTGGAAAAACAAAACACCGAAGAATCAAAATCCGGATTATCTTCTGAAGTCTTCTTGAGAGCGCCTCCTCATTCTGCAAAAATTGAATATGTTTATGAGATGGGCCGAACACCGGATGTTTTAATTGTTGAGCGAGATCATGACATATCTTCTTTAATCAAACTGCGGCGCACCATAAAGGACAGAACAAATTTTTTGTTTGTTAAGGCCGGACAAAATTCAGATGCAGTGGAAGAATTGCCTGAGAGGTTAAACAAAGGCAATTTCGGCGCTGTTGTGATTGATGTGTCTTTAATGAACGCTGACGAATTATGGCAGATCATTTCATATATAAAAAATATAGCTGTTGTGCTGGTGGGGCATAAATCTGTCAATGATTTTGCAACCGCCTATTTGACATCAGAGGAAGCCAAAAAGCAGTTTCAGCGCACCAATGTGATGTATCTGCAAAAAGACAATGCGAGGGAAATCGGCAGAATAAAATTAATCATTGAATCAATTTTTGAGCATGTGCAGAAGCAGGAACGACTGGGAAGGGAACCAAATCCTTTATCTGTTGTTTCAGGTTTTGCGCATCTGAAGCATTATGCGGCATGGAATCAATTAAAGACATCAGCAAAACTTGGCGCGATTCTTTCTGCCGGATTAATGGTTTTTGGCGTTTGGTGGGGCGGATTGCCTATGCCGGACGCAGGTGCATGGGATTTGGTTTTATATTTGGCCAATACAGGCGGCAGTGCGCTTGTGCTGGGATTCTTAGGAAGCGTGGCGTATCACGAAGCCGGCCATATAGCAGGATTCTTATTGGTTTATCCGTTTTGGCAGACCGCTTATTGGCTTTCCAGAGGGCGTATCAATAAACCGGAATTTTTGTCCATGGGCAGGGATGCGTATGGCGTATATATTGAAACGCCTGATATAGGCGCGCTGAACAAAATTACTGAATGGGGCGGTTTGGTTGTCAGCTTAGGTTTTATCTACCAAGCATTGGCTGTTCTTCTGGGGTTCCCGTTTTTTTCATTTTTATCATCCATTCCATTTTTATCATTCCTTACATCCTTAAATGTCTTGCCTTTTTTGTCCTCTCTAAATCCTTTTATCCAGTTGTGCCTGGGTTCCTTTTCTGTTTTTATGGTCAAACAACATGTTTCGCAAAAAATCAATACCGATCGCATACGGAATTATATGTTGGGAGATGGGGAGAAGAGTTTCCATGTCAAGCAAGCTGTTCAATCCTTGGGCGCCCCATATCCAAAAGATGAGCACAGTCCGGATGTGCCCGCTATAAACCATGAAACATTCGATAAAATGATTGATATCTTCCGGGAAAACAGGAATAACAATGAATTCAAAGTTTGTTTAACCAGTTTCCTTTGCCAAGCCATTGGATTTTCATCTGCCTTCAAATACACTGTTTCAGACGATATGCTGCAAATCCGGTATAAAATCCGATTGAGAGAAAGACACCGCCTGACAAACAGTTTTTATATTCCCAATGTGATTCGTTTGTATAAGGAGGACGGCCATGTGAAAGCTGTCTATGTGTGTCTCAATGACAGAAAAGCTCGCCAGCTCCGAAAGATTTGCACAAGGAAGCAAGGCGTTTTTGAAGAAATGGCCGGCTTTTTTACCGCATATGACAAATACAATGGGGCAACGGAACACTGGGCGCGTTTTGTTAATGAACGCGCTGCGGCTGCCATGCTTTCGCATGACAGAAAATTTCAGGTGTCTCAATCTTATGTGGAATCTTCTGTTGTGGACGGGGCATTCACCGTTCAAGAGATAGGTGAAGTTTTAGCACATATGAAAGGCATCTTGGATAAACGTTCTCGTAAACGTAATATTGACAGAGTTTTGCGTCTGGGCGATCATTTCGGGCATGTTGAGGCTATACATTATGTGAATAATTATTTGTTAATATTTTTAGATACTGCGCAGGTGATTCGTCTTCTGCCTTTTGGCAGGCGTGTGATTGTGTCATATGCGGGTTCAGATTTTAAATGGTTGAGCGTCTTAAAGAGAGCATTCGAAGACAAGAATTATAGGATCATGCGTTCATTGATTGAGATTTACGGCTTTGAAGCAAGTGCGCTTAAAGAGTCAGAAGCCCGCACACAGTCTCGCCTGCTCTCTGTTTTTTCCTATCCCTATGTTAAGGGACTGAGCGCCAGGGGACTCAAACGGGTGTTTAAGTATTTGGGATATGCGGATGAAGAGGAGATCAAAAAAATCATTGCCGGCTGTTTGTCATCGAATATCTATGAAGATGATTATCGGTTCAATGCCTCGGATATTGACATCAATTATGACGGTCAACAATTGGCCGTTGCTTTGAAAAATGGAGAACGCATTGTGTTGAGGCAGTCGCAAATAGACGAAGACAGAGTCGTGGCTGTCTTTGTCTGTCATGGCCGTTATTCATTGAACCGTGTGCGGTCATTGTTTGACAGGGTGATGAAACCCGGCAGCTTAATAGACATTGTCATGCGCATGACCGATGAGTCTGATGTCGATTTTCAAACCGATCCGCCGGCAAGCAGTGAGCCTAAAAGAAATTATCTGACTTGGATGCAGGTGCATGCGGCGTCTATCACAAGCATAGGGCCGGTGGTAGGCATGGCAGTGGCTTTGACACTGATGAATGATCCCTCGGCGAGTTTAAATGCTTGGGATTTTCTGTGTTTTGTAGCCGGCAGTCTGTCAGGAATCATATATGCCATTATTTCGCATGAAGGCGGGCACAATGCGCATTTCCTTATTTGGGCGCTTTGGACCAAATTAAAAACGCATAAATGGCCTGATTTTTCCAAACATAAGTGGCTGGGTTATGACAAAAAGGGCCTCTATGTGCAAACCCCTGATCTGGACTTGTCCGGGAACCGGTTTGTGACTTGGGGCGGGCTCGGCGTGAGCGTGCTTCTTGCTGTTTCCGGACTTATTTTGCCGTTTCTAGATTTAAATTCTTTCCTTTCTTCCTGGATAAATCCCGGTTTTGTCCAGACTTTTTTGATGATGTCTGCCACGTTTTCTCTTGCTTCAATCGTATATTCCAATGAGGAAGAAGGAGACAGATACAACTTGAAGCATGGTGTGAAGCCCATTGGAGGCGTGGTGAAACATCGTATAATCAAAAAGAAAAATAAAAAACAAAAAAAGAAGCATCGAGGCGTAAAAGATAGGCAGGATACAGACGCAGATTTAAGTGCTGGTGGTATTATGGATTTAATGATGGGGTCTCATGAGGAAACATTAGAAGCAAGGCGTGTGCTTTTAAAACGTATATATCAAGGGCAAACAAAATCTCTTTATGCTTCTATTGAGAAAATCTGTCAAGGCAATAAGAAACAACAAGAAGCTTGGAATGATATGAAAGACTCCTTGGCGCAAGACGAGAAAAAAATCAATGATATTATTCAAAAGCTTGTGGTTTTAATCGGAACACGTTTTTCTGGTTATGAGGGTATATTAAAGAAAACAGAGAAAGAATTGGCTGTGAGCTGGGATCCGGATATTTATCTGAGGATTATCATTGGGTCTATACAAGCCTATTATAAAACGAGCGGGCGCGAAGTGCCTTCACTTCTGAATGTTTTCTTTAATGAAATGCTTGTTGTTGTGACTGTGTTAAAAATGCTTGATCAAAACAATCTGGAGGAAAAAGACTGGGTAGAAATTCATCAGAATTACTGGGCCATTGATTCACACCGGCTGGAAAATGTTTTAACAGCTGTTCTTGATGGCTGGTCCGGGGAAAAGAAGGAAAGAATGGAAAGATTTTTAAAAGAAATTAAAATGGTGGGAATAATAGTGGATCTGGTGGTCAACGAAGAAGAAGGAAATGAAGCCAAAAAAGCATTGATTCGAACACTTATGCATGATGAGTTTGCCTTGCCAAAAGTGGGCACAGCTTTGCATTTTCGTCGTGAAATGCAAGAATCCTTGAGCGATCATATCAATCTTTTTATTGATTATATTGATCTTCTTGCGCGTGTGACGAATGAATTGACTGACTCAAAGTGCCTTTTTAAAGCTCAGTTAGATGAAAAAGCTTTGGACCAAGCTGAAATATTGTTTGATCAGATCGGGCTGGATATATATTTGATATTTTTGATGGCGTATATTGATCATCATCCCAATGAGAAGCAGAAGTATCATTTACAAATAGAGGCATTTTTTGACCGAATCAGAGCTCGTCAAGGGCCACAAGCTCAAGCGCCAGCCGCACAAAAGCAGCCTGGAGTGCAGGAGTGGCAGATACTGCTGAAGGAGGCCCAAGAGAGAGCAAAAAGAATACGAGACATAAAAACAGCTTGGAGGCAAAGAGAGCAAGAAGAGGCTGATAACAAAGAGCAGGGGAATGCAAAGGCTTGGCAGATACGTGAAGCCGAAAAAAGTGCAGAGGAAGAAAAAAGATTACAAGAAATAGAGACGATTTTGTCAGAGATTCAGATGCGTCAAGAAAAAGAGGCAGCAAAAAGAGCAGCACAGGAGAAGAGATGGGAAGAACTGGCGGAAAAGGACCGGCAGGCAGCAGAAAAAGCTGATCAGGAAATAAAAGACCGCTTAGCAGCAGAGCAGGCTGCACAAGAGCGGCTTGAGGAGCAGGAGTGGCAAATACTGCTGATAGAAGCCCAAGAGAGAGCAGAAAGAATACGAGACATAAAAACAGC
>JANQER010000429.1 GCA_028278255.1 Elusimicrobiota bacterium
GCATCGAGTCGCGGAATGATGGAGAGCCGCGCATGAACGGCCAGCGCGATCGTTGCGGCCAGACATGCGAGCTTGAGGCAAATGGTCAGCCTGGGGCCATGGTCACGATTTCAGGCCCGTCTGACTCTGTGTCAGAGGCTTGGGTCAAAGGAATCCCCAAAGAAGACATTTATTTTTCACAGGTCCCAAACACTGAGCCTATGCGCGTGAATTTGCATCATGTGTCGGGTCGTGTGGAAATGCCAACCATGAGAGCAGTTGCACCTGTTCAAGAACATGTTTTTCAAACTTTAATAGACGAAACAAAAAAGGTGTTGTCAAGCTCAGATGTTCAGGTGGTTTCTTTTACAGCGGCAGGCGGGAAACAAAAAAAGGATCCTTATTATGATTTTATGATGATGCTGAATCAATTCCCTAAGGTTCAAGTTGTGATAGGTTTTACCGGCTCCACTTCAGATGAGTCCATGGCCAATATTTTTAAGGCTTTAGAAGAAGGAGGTGGGAATAATTTTATTATGCCCAATGTGCGGGAGTTGGTGCAGATATTAAAACTGACCCAAATGCCTCATCATGGCGACTGGCTGTCCGGGGATAAAAATTTTGAAGATTTATCTCACAATGAGCTCTTGCAGTATCAGGATTATTTGCTGACACAGCCTTCTCTGATTGATCTATACGCTAAGAATTTGATTGAAAGATACAATTTGTCCGGTGTATTGGTGACTCTTGGGGTTGCTGGTTTAAAACTGGTTTTAAAGGATAAGGTCATTAATGAACAAGGGATTGTTGTGCCGCAGGATCAAGTGGCAGATCCTTTGGCAGCAGGCGATGCCGCCAGAGCGGGCTTTGTCATGGCTTTGAGTGAAGGATTTTCTTTAGAAGACGCTGTCAAACAAGCCAATATTTTCGGGGCAGCCACAGTCCTTGAATCAGGCGCCGGTGTGGCAGGACCGGAGAGTCTCAGGCGTGCGCAGGTGTTGCAGGAAAAACAGCAAGACAAATTCTTCTCTCTCAAAGGCGGGGTCATAGGATTTGTGGAGAGCATTCTGTTGGGTTTGGTGACAACAGCAGCGCCTGTTTTGTTGATGGGTTTTGGGGGAAGTCTGAACACATTGACTGAGATGGCTGCGGCAGTAGCGGTGTTTGTGTCCCTTATGGGTGTTTGGGGTTGGCTGACGGCTGATTGGTTGTTTACGCGCATTCATCCCAATAAACAATACTTGGGCCAGGCCCCGTCTCTGGCGCACAGGATAAGCTTTGGTTTGTCTGCCCTGACAGTGTCAGTGGTTCTGGCCATGCAGGGCTTTGCCGCGCTGCCTTTGTCTTGGCCTGTTGTTTTTTGCTGCGGGGCTTTGGCTTATGTTTTGTCCCATGCAGGCATTCATATATTTCACAACCTGACCCATCCCAAAAAAGAGTGGATGAGTTTGATTCAAGAAAGAAGGTTGTCTGTGGAGGAAGAGGCTGCCAAGCTGGTTGTTTTTTCTGAGATTTTTCAGAAAAGCCGGGAAAAAGGATTTGGCTGAGGCGGCCATGGCAGAGTTTCTGGTTTTGGGGGGAGTGGAAAGAGGCGTGGATGGCATTGATGGAAAACAAGGCGCGTCAGAGCCTGGATTTGATGCGCAGGCTTTTCAGCAAGCATTGGCACAGATGACAGTTGAATATTTGGGTGACAAGAATTTAGACAAGAAGCTTTATGGAATTCAATACAAATTAGGGACGGCGCGGGAAGCAGAGGAACTAAATTCCGAAGATTTGAAAAATGCTGTTGCAGCAGGCAACGCGCCTGTTTTGGCCATAGACAGGACCTGGACAAAGGATTATTTGCGTGAACAGGTGAATTTATTTGCAGGCCTGATGGGTGAGAATGGCGGGTCTCTTGTGGTGTCAGGGGCTTGGCATGAATTAAGAAACGGCGTGACCAAAGAGTTTTTAGATGAATTGCAGCATACTGTGCCGGACAATGTGCGGCTTTTTGTGGCATTGGATCAAAAACCCAATCGTGTCTTTGTTGGTTCTCCTGAGGCGTATACCTATGAGTTGAAGATGAAAGGATTGAATGAGGTTTTGTCAGAACACAATCCTGTGCGCTATGTGCTGCAGAGCGCTTCAAATGTTTTTGTGGTGACGTCAGAGAATGTGGCTGTGAACAGGCAGGGGTTGGACCGCATGGATTTGTTGAACCGCGCTGAAGTGTGGATGGGCGCTGTGAAGCGCATACTGCCTGAGATGATGGAAAGATGGCGCAAAACAGCTGAACAATTGACTGTCCTGGCGCATCAGGCGTAAAAGCTTGAGCCTGTTTGAGAGTCCCAAACCCCCTGAAAAATTCTACCTTTTCCCCGCAGAAACCAAAGCAATCAAAAAAATCCGGGTAAAGCTTAAAAGCGCCGATAAATCGGCAAGCTACAACCCCATATTTTAAATGGATCTGACCACTAGGCGCCTATTATGCCCCATTTGTTTTTATTGGGAAACAGCTGAATATTTGCTATTTTTAATGATTATGCGTGTGTTTGTGTCCGTGCCTATCTCTGATGAGGTGAAACATTCTTTGGTTGAAGGACTGGGTGCGGTGCGGGATTGTTGGCGCCATGTGAAATGGGTGTCTCCTGAGAACTTTCATTTCACCTTGAAATTTTTAGGCGATCTGGAGGCGGAGACAGCAGAAAAAGTAAGAGAAAGGTTGCGAACGGCTTTTGCGGGAACAAAAGCGTTTGATGTGCATTTGAAAGGGTTTGGGGGATTCCCTTCCTTGCACAACCCAAGGATTCTGTGGTGCGGGGTGAATGCAGGGCAGGAAAAATTATGCGCATTGGCTCATCAGGCGGCGCACGCGCTTGACCCCTTGGGACTGCCAAAAGAGGCAAGAGAATTTAAACCGCATTTAACTGTGGGCAGAATCAGGGCCGGCCGGCAAATGAAAGGGGCTTTGGTGCCGGACAGTTTTGTCAAAAAATATTTTGGATGTTTTGAGGTGAAAGAGGTTTGTTTGATGCGCAGTGAGCTCAATCCAGATGGGGCGGTTTATTCTGTTTTGGAAAAATATCAAATGGGATGATTTTATGAACAAATGGCATCAATCTCTATTGGTTGTGGTGGTTGGGTTTTTGCTCAGCGGGAGTGCGGGGTTGGCAGGGAAAAAGG
The DNA here is from genome assembly GCA_028278255.1 of Elusimicrobiota bacterium. Taxonomy (GTDB): domain Bacteria; phylum Elusimicrobiota; class Elusimicrobia; order FEN-1173; family FEN-1173; genus JANQER01. The sequence continues at coordinate 3,148 of JANQER010000429.1, forward strand.
TTTTTTTCCCTTTGCGAATGTCGCCTGCGCAGAGATTGGCATTGACTTTTGATGACGGGCCGCATGAAGGGTATACAGAGGCCATCTTGTCTGCGCTGCGTGCGCAGGGCGTGAAAGCCACGTTTTTTGTGGTGGGGTCGCAAGCCAAAAAGTTTCCGCATTTGGTGGAGAAAATCGTGCGCGAGGGTCATGAAGTGGCGAATCATTCTTATACGCATACGTCATTGACAAAGATTCCCGTCAAAAAAGCAGCTGAAGAAATCAGCAAGCCGCATCAACTGCTGGAGCGTCTTGTTGGACGGCCTTGTCAATTGTTTCGTCCCCCGGGCGGCCGGTTCAATGCAGACATTCATCAAATGGTTTTGCAGCAAGGACTTGACATGGTCTTGTGGAGTGTTTTGCCAAGGGATCACACGAACCCGCCGGAAGAGGTCATTATCAGCAGGGTTTTGTCCGGCGTCAAAGACGGTGGTGTGGTGCTTTTGCATTCCGGGGTGGATTCCACTGTGTCTGCTTTGCCCAAACTGATCAGTCATTTAAGAGACAATGGATATGGTTTTTATACAGTATCGGATTTGATCAAAGAAGAGATTGATGAGCACATATTGTCAGAATGGTACTGGCCGGCGGTCAGAGAGGACAAACATTTAACAGTTGAAAGGGATGCTTCTACATGATTGTTTTGGGAGTGGATTGGGGCAAAGTGCGCACAGGCGTGGCTGTGTCTGACGAACTGGGGCTCTTGGCCCATCCCAGGACGTTTGTTGAAGAGACCTCGATTGAGAAACTGGCCGCATTGTTGGCTGATTTGGCCAAGCAATACAGAGTCAATGAAATTGTCATGGGTCTTCCTGTGAACATGGATGGGTCTGAAGGGGAAAGTGCAGGCATTGTGCGGGATTTAGGGGAGAGGCTGCATAAAACCGCAGGCCTCCCTGTTTTTTTTCAGGATGAAAGATTGAGCACTTGGGAGGCAGAGCGGTTTTTGTCTCACGAGTGCGGCGTGTCCGGGAAGAAGCGTAAAAAGGTCAAAGACCAAATGGCGGCGTGTTTGATTTTGCAGCGGTATCTGGATGCCAAAAGAAGCGGCTTGCAAAAATGATGCTAAAAGTAAGATCGTTTTTTAATGAGCATATTAAACCTTGCCCTTTTTGGGTGTTGGGCACAGTGATTTTTGTGGTCAATTTTGTGACAATGCCCCGGTTTTTTTATGTGGGAGATGCGCAGGCTGTTCGCCTGGAAGCCATGCAATTGGTGAATCACGGCAAATGGGGAATTGGCTTTAAAGACAAAGAAAAGCTGGGTGAGCTGGCAGCGGTGAAAGGCCAATATTTCTTTGTGAATGAGGAGAAAAAAGCTCTTTTTTGCAAATACGGCATTTTGAATTCTCTTCTTTTTGTTTTCCCGGTGATAGCGGAAAAATGGGTTACTGGTTCTGTGGGGAAAATTAATGGAAGGTCTGTGTTTGCGCATAATGTGTTCAATGTTTTTTTGAGTGTTTTGCTGGCTTGGTTTTTATTTGAGATCGGAAAGTTGTTTTGTGTGTTTGCTTGGCAGGCGGCAGGGTATGTTTTGCTTGCTTTTTATTCAACATTCTTGTGGTTTTATTTGCGGGCGCAGACCATGGAAATTTTTCAGGTGTTGTGTTTTTCCGGGTTATTTTTGTTTTTTATGCGGTTTTTGAGGGGAGAGCGAAAAAAAACAAATCTTTTGCTCAGCAGTGTTTTTTGCGGCGGGTTGTTTTTGTTGAAGTTTTATTATGGGGTTTTGTTTCTGTTTATTTGGGGTTTTGTTTTTTTTCAGGAGAGAAGGTCTCAGAGTCAATGGCATCAGACAGCGGTATGGTCTGTTGTCCCGGCCTTGATTGTCGGTTTGTTTTTTTTGTGGGTGAATACAGTCAAATTTGGGGCTGCTTTTGATTTTGGTTATGCGCAGTGGAATGATCAAGGATATTTGCACGATAGGTTTTATTGGGCTGGCTTTTTTGAAGGGGTGAAGGGGTTTTTGTTTTCTATGGACAGAAGTGTTTTTGTCCATTTTCCTTTGGCTTTGTTGGGTTTGCCAGGGCTGTGGGCTTTTTATAGGAAGTTTCCGCGTGAGACAATGTTTGTTTTTTCAGTGTTTTTGTTTTTTTTATTGGCCATTT
>JANQER010000099.1 GCA_028278255.1 Elusimicrobiota bacterium
GGCAGGAATTCCCGGGTCTCTGGGCGGAGGGCTCATGACCAATGCCGGCACCAAACAAGGGAATTTGGGGGACGTGGTGGAAGCGGTGGAAGTGCTGGACGACACCGGTGAAGTGAAGGTTGTCAAAAAAGAAGAATTGGGTTTTTCTTACAGGCATTCGCGTTTGCCTGGAAAATGTGTTTTGCGCGTGCACTTGAAATTGCGACGAGAGGCCAAAAATGTTATGATGGAACGGATTGCCTATGAATTAAAAACCCGTTCAGACAAACAGCCGATCGGCACGTACAATTGCGGGTCAGTGTTCAAAAACCCGCCCAATGACTTTGCCGGACGATTGATTGAGTCCTGCGGGTTTAAGGGTTTTCAGATCGGGCAGGCGCGTGTGTCGCAAAAGCATGCGAATTTCATTGAGAATTTAGGCCAAGCGTCTGCGCGCGACGTGTATGACATCATCAAAACAATCCAGAACAAAGTCAAAGAAGCATACAATATAGAATTAAAAACAGAAGTCTGGCTTTTGGGCGAATTTTAATTCAGGGGAAAATCAAACCACAAAGCGCACAGAGAGGGATTTTGAAAAAACAGAAAAATCGTTTTTTCTCTGTTTCTCTCTATGATCTCTGTGTTCTCTGTGGTTAAAAAATATGAAGGGAAATCAAAAATCAAAAATTCATGCGCTTTGCAAAAAGCGCATCGGGGTTTTGTTCGGGGGATGGTCAGCAGAGCGCGCCATTTCTCTGAAGAGCGGTGAGGCGGTTTGTGCCTCTTTGAAAAGAAGCCAAGTGCCGTGTGTGCCGATTGATGTGTCGCGAAAACTTCCTGCGGTCCTTCAGCAGAGAAAAATAGATCTGGTTTTTTTGGCCATGCACGGCCCTTTTGGTGAAGACGGATGCCTGCAAGGCCTTTTGGACATGATGGGGATTCCTTATACAGGCAGCCGGGTCTTGGCCAGTGCCTTGGCCATGCACAAGCCCTCAGCCAAACACATTTTTCAGTCTGTTGGGCTCTCAACGCCGCAGTGGTTTTGCGTTGACCAATCCTCAGCCAAAGACAACTTGCCGCAAAAGCCCGGGTTTGGTTTTCCTTGGATTGTGAAGCCTGCCTCGCAAGGCTCAGCGCTGGGGATTCATATTGTGCGGAGCAGTTCCCAATGGACAAGTGCTTTGCGCAAAACATTGAAATTTGATCAAGAAGCTTTGGTGGAGCAGTTTGCGCAAGGCACTGAAATTTCCGTGGGGGTTCTGGGCAATCACGCATTGCCTGTGATAGAGATCATTCCCAAGCACGGATTTTACGATTTCTATTCCAAATATGCAGAAGGCGGATCCAGGCATTTGATTCCGGCGCGCTTACCGCGGCCTGTGTTAAAAAAAGCGTCTGCCATGGCCTTGGCCGCTTTTCAGTCCTTGGGCTGCCGGCATTTTGCCAGAGTTGACATGATTGTCCCGCGTTCGGGAAAACCATTGGTGCTGGAAGTGAACACTCTGCCGGGTTTGACAAAAACATCTCTTTTGCCGGATGCCGCACGCGTGGCAGGCATTGGGTTTGATGAATTGATTTTGGACATTCTGTCTATGGCAATGAAAAGCAAATTCTAAGCTCGAAATTCTAAACAAAAGGACAAAAAGAAAAAAGACCGAAAAATTCAATTTTCGAAACAAAAGCAGGTGTTTTTTTTAATTTTGAGTTTTAATTATTTGAGGGATCGCGGAGTTTTATAGGTTCTTTTCCGGTTATTTTGTAATTGCCCCATTCATGGGGCGCATCTTAGATGGGTTTTAGTTCTGAAGAGCCCGATAAATCTAGCCATGTCCGGCTTTAGACGGAGGGCAATGACAAAAACTCCGCGACCCCTCAATTATTTGTGTTTTGTTTAGAATTTAGAGTTTAGGATTTCGGATTTTAAGTGAAGGATCAATCCTATGCCCAAAAAAACACATCGTCATCGTGTGGCCCTGAGAAAACGTCATGCTTTTTATCAATGGAGATCTTTTTTTCAGGGAGCTATGA
>JANQER010000160.1 GCA_028278255.1 Elusimicrobiota bacterium
TCGACAAACAGGGACCTTGTCTCGCGACAAGGTCCCTGTTTGTCGGAAGGGAGCGCTCAGGAGGGCTATGCCCTGGGTTCACCCTTCGGAACATGGGCACAGCGTGCCCACATTCCGAACCCTTCGGGGAAAATGTCAGTTGCACTTTCTTGTTCCATTGTTTCAGTCGAAAAAATCAGGCAACTGGAATTTTCGGGTTAATTGATGATGAATTGACGCGTGTCAGGTGATTTAGTAAACTAAGTCGATCCTGCCCAGAGTCATGCGCACTCCTTTATGGATAAGGATGATGCGCGGTTGCCTCAGGTCAATGTGTCGTCAATCAAAAATCTAAAATCTAAAATCTAAAATCTAAAATCATTCATAAGGGAGATAAAATGTCAGGACTGGCTGTGGTAGGCGCTCAGTGGGGAGATGAGGGCAAAGGGAAGATTGTGCACCTTTTGGGGAAAAAGGCGGATTATATTGTACGCTACCAAGGGGGGAACAATGCCGGGCATACGGTTGTTTTTGACGGAAAACATTTTGTTTTGCATCAGATCCCATCTGGTATTCTCCAGCCCGGGAAAAAATGCATTATTGCCAATGGCGTTGTTTTGGATCCATGGGCGCTGCGCGATGAAGCCGTGTTTTTGGAGTCGCGCAATATACGTATTCAAGGACGGCTGTTTGTCAGTCAATGGGCGCATTTGATCCTGCCCTATCACCGGTATTTGGATGCTTTGCGGGAGGCTGGGACTGACAAAATCGGCACAACAAAACGCGGTATTGGTCCGGCTTATTCTGATAAAGTGGGACGCGTCGGGATCCGCATGGCTGATTACATGGACCCTTCTTCTTTTCGTGATCTTGTGGAACAGAATCTAGAGACAAAATCTCCTTTATTAAACAAGCTGGTCACAAAAGACAAGCTTCGAAAAGAAATTTATAAGGATTACGAAGAGCTGCGTGAATTTTATGCGCCTTTCGTGGCAGATACCCCTGCACTTTTGCAAAAGGCGCAAGCACAAAAAAAGAATATTCTTTTTGAAGGCGCGCAAGGCACAATGCTTGACGTGGATTTTGGCACATATCCTTTTGTCACATCTTCCAATCCCATTGCAGGCGCTGCTTGTGTGGGCGCTGGGGTGGGGCCGCGGGCCATTAATGAGGTTTTGGGCGTGGTCAAGGCTTATACCACACGTGTGGGAGATGGGCCGTTTCCTACGGAATTAAATAATGCAGCAGGCGAGTCCCTGAGGGAGCGCGGCCAGGAATTCGGCGCCACAACAGGCCGGCCCCGCCGGTGCGGCTGGTTTGATGCTGTTGTGGTGCGCCATTCTGTGCGTGTGAGCGGCATCACGCGCTTGTCTCTCACCAAACTGGATGTTTTGGAAGGCGTTGACCCTATTCGCGTGTGTGTGGCTTATCAAGTGGATGGCAAGATTGTCAAGGATTTCCCAGCTTCTCGGGCAGCTCAGGTCAAAGCCAAGCCGGTTTACAAGGATATGCCTGGTTTTTCAGGGCCTGTGAAGGGGATTAAAAAATATGCGCAATTGCCTTTGGCCGCTCAGAAATATGTTCGGTTTTTGGAAAAAGAAGTGGGCGCGCCCATGACTCTTATTTCAATGGGACGCAGCCGGGAAGAAACAATCGCAATGGACAAAAAGTTTAGGTGGATATGTTGATTTTTGCATGAAATTGGCTCCCTTTGGGAGCGAAATTGGTCCCCTTCGGGGACGAAATTGGCCGGCATTGCCGGCGAAATATAGAATTTTAAAAATGCATGAATTAAAAAAGATTTAATGTTTTTAATTTCGTGAGCAAAGCGAACCAATTTCGCGAACGAAGTGAGCCAATTTCGGCCTTAAGGGGCCCAATTTCCAGGGACAATCAAATTTATGAAAGCAACGCTGGCATTAGAAACAGGACAAGTATTTGTGGGCCGCAGCTTTGGCTCTGAAAAAGAGACAGAGGGAGAAGTGGTTTTCTGTACAGCCATGACAGGTTATCAGGAAATTTTAACAGATCCTTCCTATCAGGGCCAAATTGTGGTCATGACATACCCGCACATTGGCAATTACGGCATTCATGACAATCTGAATGAGTCCAAAAAACCCTATGTGGCAGGTTTTGTGGCGCGTGAGTTCAGCCAGCGGGCGTCTCATTGGCAGCCGCCGGAAAAACTCGAAAAATTCATGAAAAAGCATGGTGTGGTGGGGATTCATGATATTGACACACGTGCTCTCACGCGTCATCTCAGGACTTTAGGGGTTTGCCAAGGCATAGTGGCCACAGGAGACAGATCGCCAAAAGATCTTGTGTCCCAGGCCAAAAAAATGCCCAAAATGGCTGGCACAGACCTGGTCAAAAAAGTCACTTGTTCTTCTGCGTATGATTGGAAGGAGAATGGAGAAACTGGTTCTTCTCAGCGCAATGTTGTTGTGATGGATTTTGGTGTGAAACACAATATTCTCCGTTCTTTGTCTCAGAGGGGATGTGTTGTTAAGGTGGTGCCGGCAAAAGCTTCGGTCAACGATATCCTGGCGCATCATCCGGACGGCATTATGTTGTCCAACGGCCCAGGAGATCCCTCAGCTGTGACTTATGCCATTGACACCATCCGGGCACTCGTTTCGCACGTCTCAAACAGCCAAAAACCTTTCCCTATATTCGGTATTTGTCTCGGGCATCAGCTTTTGGCGCAGGCTTTGGGCGGTAAAACCTATAAATTAAAATTCGGGCACAGAGGCGCGAATCATCCTGTGAAGGATTTGACCACCGGCAAGGTGGAAGTGACCACCCAAAACCATGGATTTGCCGTGGACATGGATTCATTGTCTGATAAAGAGGTGGAACTGACCCACATTAATTTGAATGACAACACTTTGGAAGGACTGCGGCATAAGCATTTGCCCATTTTTTCCGTGCAATATCATCCCGAAGCTTTCCCTGGCCCGCATGATGCGAGCTATCTGTTCGATCGGTTTATTGGGAATGTAAGTTAGAAATTGGAAATTTGAAATTAAATTGTCGTAGGGGCGGACCTTGTGCGGGCTTTTGCATCTGCCGAGGGGAAGGGGCAGATGTCCGTCCTCTGAATGGGACAGACATGAAACGTTTTTTTTATTTGAATTTTATCTTCCTGGGTTTTCTTATATGTCCTTGGTTGGTATGCGCCGCCACCATCAGCACTGAAACCATTACCTCGCTGAGCGCCGCGGTCAATGATATTGAAAGCGCGATTGCGATTGATTCGCAAAACTCGCTTTATCTGAGTTTTTATAACACAGCCACACAGCAAATCAATTATGCCACGCTTGCCAATGGCACCACGTCCTGGGCCATATCCGCCATTGACCCCAATGCAACTGTTCACTTTCCTCACAATGACATTGCGCTTGATGCTGCGGAAAATCCCCATGTGGTGTATTATGATGACACCAATGATGCCCTCATGCACGGCAGTTTGTCCGGCGGTGTGTGGACCAGGGAAGTGATTGCCACATTTGTGGGAACGCATACTTACGTGTCTTTGGGCATTGGGTCGGATGATGTGCCGCGCGTGATGTATAATGACACGGCCAGTTCTTCTGTTAAATTTGCTGAGAATAAAGGCGAGGGATGGAACGCTTATACTGTTATGAACAGCACTATGATCAGTCCTGGTGATTTGGCCATGGGTGCTGTGCCTGGAGATTATGGAAATATTTCTTATATGGGTTTCACTTATTATTCAAATCCTTTAAGTGTCTATGCCCTGGCCTGGGCTCAGCCCACAGAAAACGATCCCATAATCGGCGCGGTGGGAATTAGCTCAGTGACCGCCATCACTTCCCCAGCAGGAAATGTATCTATGGCTTTTGGAAGTTTCTATAATGCAATATATATATCCTATTATGATACTTCAACAATGAAATTGATGTATCAAATATGGGGGGCGATCCCGCCCACTGAAGTGACAGGCGATGTCTCTGCCGGAGATGATCCGGGCAGACATTCTTCTATTGCAGTAGACAGTTCAGGCTATGCTTATATCAGTTATTTGGATGATGACAAATATCTAAAAATAGCGAAATTCAATGGCCATCCATGGGATCCTAGCAGTTCATGGGGCATTTTATCAATAGACAGCGGCACTTTGACAGGTTTGGGCAATGACTTGGTTTTGAATTCATTTGATAGTTTTTATACCAGCTATATTTGCGGCAGTACACCGTCCGTTAAATTGGGGACTGATGCCGGCATGCACATGTCCTTCATGGGCCGGGCAGTGGATCAATCCGGAGTGGGCATCAGCAGCGTGACCATGACCCTGACCGGCTCTATTGACACCCAGACCACCTCAACAGCTTCTGACGGGTCTTATTCTTTTACAGGATTAATGGAAGGATCTTATACCGTGACTCCTTCTTTTGCGGGAGAACTCACATTCGTGCCCAGCAGCCGGGTTTTTTCCATTTTTCAGTCCACTCAAACAGGTCAAGATTTTGTGGGACGATCTTACGGGGTCTCGCTTGTGAATAATCTGTTTAATCCATTGGCTGGAGGTCAAGCAGCCATTACATATTCTGTGGACACTGGCCAAGTGGTGATTCGTCTGTATACCTTGCAGGGACGTCTGATTCGCAAATTGGTGGATGAATACAGAGCAGCCGGCTCTTACACGGTCAATTGGGACGGCCGGAATGAGGACAATGAAGTGGTGGCCAGCGGCATTTATCTGATGCGCATTGAAGCCGAAGGCGTGAAACAAACCCGCCGTATCGCTGTTATTAAATAAACGGGAAACGGGATTCGGGATCCGTGGTTATATAAATTGATATGAAATCAAAAGTGAAAAATCAAAAATCAAAAATTTTATATCTCCTGCCTCTCCTTATCACAGGACTGCCCTTTGTTCATGCCGGCGAAGGCAAAATAGCCGGCATGTTTTTGCTGGACTCTTTGGGCGGACGTGCAGCGGCTTTGGGCAATGCCGGCACAGCTCTGACAGGCAATCTTCAGTCTGTGGGCTACAATCCTTCTTTGGTCAATACACTCCATAAACGGGAACTTTATATGCAGCTGCAAACCACTCTTGGCGAGGTCAAGACCGGGGCTCTGGGGTATGGTCAGTCAGGACAATGGACCGGATGGGCGGCGCAGGTTGTTTACATGGATGCCGGGACCATTCATATTTCTTTGGCGGATGGTACGCAGTCTTCACGGGACGCGCAAAAGGATTCTGTGCTGTCTTTGTCCGGCGGGGTATCACTTGCCGGTGTGCTGGATATGGGGATCACTGTGAAGCAAGTGAGCTCGAAACTCGTAGACGCTTACAGCGACAATGTGATAGCCGGAGACGCAGGGGTTGTCTTGCATATGCCGGTGCATGGCTGGATAATAGGCGCTTCTGTTTTAAATGAAGGCCCGGAACTGAAGTATATGACAGCCAAAGATCCTCTTCCCAGGCTGTACCGTTTTGGCACAAGTTACACATTTTGCAGGCAGGGGGATGTCAAAACTTTGGCCAGCATTCCCTGGAAAGCGCAGGACATGGAGAAGATTTCTGTTTTCACCTTCACAGCAGATGCCGTGCGTGACCGTGAAGGGGAAATGCTTTACGGCACAGGCGTGGAATGGTTTTACTGGCCCAAGGCGGCTTTGCGTTTGGGATATCAGTTCGGAATCCCCTCGGAGGGATTTACATTTGGGTTTGGGTTAAACCTGCCTGCCGGTTATATCATTGATTATTCCATGAAAATGATTGATAATTTGTCCGACCAGCACAAAGTGTCATTGTCTTTTTTCTGGGATTAAAAATTTTTACCACAGAGAACACAGAGGGCGTAGAGAGAAAAATATTTTTAGCATGAACGCTTTTGAGGTTTTAACCCTAAAATGTTTTTTCTCTATATATCTCTGTGAACTCTGTGTGCTCTGTGGTTCATTAAAAAGGGAGTTTTATGCCGAAGAGAACAGACATTAAAACAATATTGGTTATTGGGTCCGGCCCGATTGTGATTGGGCAGGCCTGTGAGTTCGACTATTCCGGGGCGCAGGCAGTCAAGGCCTTGAAAGCGGAAGGATACCGTGTGGTCCTGATCAACAGCAATCCTGCCACCATTATGACAGATCCAGAATTTGCGGATGCCACGTATGTGGAGCCATTGATTCCGTCCATGGTGGAGCGTATTATTGAAAAAGAAAAACCACAGGCTATTTTGCCCACACTGGGCGGACAAACAGCTTTGAATTTGGCTGTGGAATTGTCTGAGCGGGGAAGCTTAAAAAAATACAATGTGGAGCTGATCGGCGCCAAATTGCCAGCCATTCAAAAAGCTGAGGATCGTGAGCTGTTTAAAAAAACCATGGTCAAAGCCGGTCTGGAAGTGCCGCAAAGCGGCACAGCCCACACTTTGGCAGAGGCTGAAGCTGTGTCGGAAAAAATCGGATTTCCTTTGATCATCAGGCCGTCTTTTACACTTGGGGGCGTGGGGTCTGCCACAGTGTACACCAGAGAAGAATTCACAGCAGCAGCTCTCCGCGGGCTGGACGCCAGTCCTATTTCTGAAATCCTTTTGGAAGAATCCGTGATCGGATGGAAAGAATTTGAGCTCGAGGTCATGCGGGACAAGTCTGACCAATGCGTGATCATTTGTTCCATTGAAAATTTTGATCCCATGGGCGTGCACACAGGCGATTCTCTCACTGTGGCGCCGTCGCAGACTTTGTCAGACCCGGATCTTCAGCGCATGCGTGACCAGGCTTTTGTTTGCATGCGGGCCATTGGCGTGGAAACCGGCGGGTCCAATGTGCAGTTTGCCCTTGATCCCAAGACAGGACGTATTGTGATTATTGAAATGAACCCGCGCGTGTCGCGTTCTTCTGCCTTGGCGTCTAAAGCCACAGGATTTCCCATAGCCAAAATGGCTGCGCTTCTGGCTGTGGGTTACAGACTCGATGAGATCCCCAATGACATCACCAAAAAAACACCAGCCTGCTTTGAGCCTGTGATTGATTATGTGGTCACAAAAATTCCGCGGTTTGCTTTTGATAAATTCACAGAAGGCGACCAAACGCTCAACACCAGTATGAAATCCGTGGGAGAAGTCATGGCCATTGGCCGGACATTCCGCGAATCTTTGCAAAAGGCATTGCGCGGACTGGAAATCGGGCGCATGGGATTGGGAGCTGACAACAAAGGTTTGTCTGCGCGCGTGGACGCAGCTGTGGCCAAACCACTTCCAAGCCAGGCAGATCCTGAATTCGCTGCGCTTAAACAATCCATTGTGCACAAGCTGCGCGTGCCCAATTGCGATCAAATATTTTGTATCAAATATGCTTTTCAATTGGGCATGAGCGTGGAAGAGATCAACCAAATCTCCAGCGTGGATCCCTGGTTTTTGTCTCAGATTCAAATGATTGTGGATTTGGAAAAAGACATTCGTTCTGCTGGGAAAAAAATGACTCGGGATCTTTTGCAGCGCGCCAAACGCGATGGGTTTTCAGACATGCAAATTGCCTATTTGACCGGGTGGGGCGTGGACAAAATCAAAGAAATGCGCCGGAAACATTTCCCTGTCACTTACAAACGCGTGGACACATGTGCCGCAGAATTCCCGGCTGACACGCCTTATTTTTATTCCACTTATGAAACAGAAGATGAATCTTTGCCGCTTTCCAAGAAAAAGCGGGTGGTGGTTTTGGGCGGTGGGCCCAATCGTATTGGGCAGGGCATAGAATTTGACTATTGTTGTGTGCATGCGGCCTGGGCCTTGAAGGAAGCGGGCTATGAAACCATTATGGTCAATTGCAATCCCGAGACTGTGTCCACGGATTATGACACATCTGATCAATTGTTTTTTGAACCTTTGACTCTGGAAGATGTGGACAATATTATGGACCGCGTCAAACCCATTGGCACCATTGTGCAGTTCGGCGGACAAACCCCGCTCAATCTGGCAAGACCTTTGCTCAATGCAGGCGCCAAAATACTTGGAACCTCAGCGGATTCCATTGATTTGGCTGAAGACCGCGAACATTTTGGCGCGCTTTTGAAGAGGCTCAAAATTCCGCATCCCGCGCATGGCGTGGCCCGGACAGTTCAGGAAGCAGAGACCGTTGGTGAAGCGCTTGGGTATCCTGTTATGGTCAGGCCCTCTTACGTCTTGGGCGGACGCGCCATGGAAGTGGTGTATGACACAATCCAAATGACAGATTATATGAAACGGGCTTTGGACGCTGGCGCTGGACTGCCGATTTTGTTGGACAGGTTTTTGGAAGGCGCCAAAGAAGTGGATGTGGATGCTATTTCTGACGGCAAAGAAGTGTTTATCGGCGGCATTATGGAGCATATTGAAGAAGCCGGTATTCACTCGGGCGATTCTGCCTGTGTGCTTCCGCCTTTTAGTTTAAACAAAAAGGTTTTGCAGGACTTGGAACAATACACTTATTTGCTGGCCAAATCACTCAAAGTGAAAGGTTTGATGAATATTCAGTACGCTGTGCGGGACAACACGGTTTATGTGCTGGAAGCCAATCCCCGCGCCAGCCGGACCATTCCTTTTGTGTCCAAAGCCACTGGCGTGCCATTGGCCAAAGTCGCGGCCAAAGTCATGGTGGGGATTCCTTTAAAAGAATGTTTGGCGCCTTATAAGAAAATGATGGCCAAAACAAAAAATTGGTTTTCCGTTAAAGAAGTGGTTTTTCCATGGCTGCGTTTCCCGGAGGTGGATGTGGTCTTGGGACCTGAAATGCGTTCCACCGGAGAAGTCATGGGCATTGACTCTTCTTATGGATTGTCTTTTGCCAAATCCCAGGCAGCCGCAGGCGCGGCTTTGCCAAAAGAAGGCACAATTTTGTTCAGCCTGCGCCCACGGGACAGGGCCCAGGCCCTGCCCATTGCCAAATCTTTTTTGTCCATGGGTTATCAGCTTTTGGGGACTGACGGCACTGCACGGTTTTTGAATGAAAACGGATTGAATGTGGAAGCAGTGAAAAAAATCGCTGAAGGCCGGCCCAATGTGCTGGATGTGATCAAAAACAAAGAAGTGACCTTAATTGTTAATTCACCGGACGGCCGGCGTGCGCGTTCAGACGGGTATCATATCCGCCGCACTGCTCTGCGGCAGAATGTCCCGATTGTCACCACCCTGTCAGCCGCCCGCGCTGTGGTGGAGGGTTTGCAAAAATCCCGTGAAAAACCCTGGCAGATACATTCGCTGCAAGACCTTTATAATCAGCAAAGAGCATAGGGCATAGAGCAAAGGGGTTCATAGAAATTCGTATAAATTCATTATTGTAGGGGCGGGGTTTCCCCGTCCGAACAGATCTTTTATGATTTTAAAATCGCAAATCAAAATTTATTAAAGGAGTTCTTGTGTCTTTTCGTGATAAGCTGAGCATACTCAAAGAATTGTTGTCGTTTTTATGGGCCCAGAAACTGTGGTGGATGATTCCCATGGTCACGGTTCTGGTGCTCCTGGGTATTTTGCTTTTCATGGCGCAGGGGTCAGCTGTGGCGCCGTTTATCTATACATTTTTTTAATCACAAGTTTTGTAGCTGCCCGATTTATCGGGTGTATTTCTGATTCATTGCGCCATGGCAAAAAAACATCCAATAAACAACAAAAAACAACACCCCCGATGAAACATTTTTTTCTCCGGCTTTGGAACAAATGGAAAAAAATCGCGCATGTGATTGGCGTCTTTAACACCAAACTTGTGCTCACCCTATTTTATTATATGGCTTTGCTGCCATTTGGACTGCTTGTGCGTTTGTTTATGGACCCTCTTCAATTAAAAACCACCCCCAAAACCACTGCTTGGCTCCCTGCTCGTCCCGCCAATAAAACCATTTCAGATTTGCTCAAACAATCATGAATATCCTGGGCATCAGCTGTTTTTATCATGATGCAGCCGCGGCTTTGATTCAAGACGGCGTATTGCTGTGCGCCTCTGAAGAAGAACGGTTCTCCCGCAAAAAACATGATGAGGGCTTTCCCTCTCTGGCCATTGATTTCTGCCTCAAAAAAGCCGGCCTCACCCCGCAGGATCTTGATTATGTGGTTTTTTATGAAAAACCATTTCGTAAATTTGAAAGACTTTTCCTGACTTTATTGTCAGGTTATCCGAAAACCGGCCCTGTGTTTCGTGATTCCATGATGGTTTGGCTTGGCAGCAAATTGTGGATCAAGTCCCTCATTTCAGAAAAATTAAACATTCCCAACAACAAAATCCTTTTTGCAGATCATCATTTGTCGCATGCGGCCAGCGCTTTGTATTGTTCTCCTTTTGAAGAAGCAGCCATTTTAACAGTGGACGGCGTGGGCGAATGGAGCACAGGGACTTTGGGCCGCGGCGCAGCGGATTGGGAAAAAGACAGTCATAATGTAACCACAGAGAGCACAGAGACACCGGAGAAAAAGAATATAGGTCAAAAAAGAAAAAATGAAATTGAAATTTTTTCAGAGATGAAATTTCCGCATTCTTTAGGTCTGCTGTATTCGGCTTTTACAGCGTTTTTGGGTTTTGAAGTGAATGAGGGGGAATACAAAGTCATGGGCATGGCGCCATATGGCCGGCCTAAATATGTGGACAAAGTTTATCAGCTGGTGCGCTTGTATGAGGACGGCAGTTTTGAATTGGACATGCGCTATTTCACTTATCACTGGCACCGCTATAAAACGTTTGGAAAAAAATTTGAAACACTTTTTGGCGCCCCGCGGCACCCCAAAGCGCGGTTTGTGACTGCACAAACAAGCTTGTACGATGACCCGATCCCCCCCACGCCTGAAGAAATAGAAAAAAACCAATATTACGCTGATATTGCCGCCAGTATACAGAAAGTCACTGAAGAGATTTTATTGAAAATGGCCAAACATCTTCATCAAAAAACAGGGCTTGATAAACTTTGTTTGGCCGGCGGCGTGGCATTGAATTCCGTGGCCAATTATCGCATTCTAAAAGAGACCCCTTTCAAAGACATCTATATTCAACCGGCAGCCGGGGATGCAGGCGGGGCATTGGGCGCTGCGCTTTACGTGTATCATGCGTGCTTAAACAAGCCAAGACAGTTTGTTATGGAGCATGCTTATTGGGGAGACACTTTTGACAATGACAAGATCAAAAGTTTTTTAAAAGACAATCACATTGACCATGTGTATATTGAAGACGATGAGAAATTAATGGACCAAGTGGTGCAAATGCTGGAGGAGGGCAAGGTTATTGGCTGGTACCAAGGCGCTTTTGAATGGGGCCCACGGGCTTTGGGCAACCGTTCCATACTGGCAGATCCGCGCCGGGCTGATATGAAAGACACCATTAACATCAAAATAAAATTCCGTGAACCTTTCCGCCCCTTTGCCCCCTCAGTCCTGGCTGAAAAAGCCGCAGAATTTTTTGAAATTGGTTCTACCAATAACCAATTCCCAATGACCAATTACGTTCATTACCCTTTCAGATACATGCTCATGGTGGCGCCTGTGAAAAAGGAAAAGCAATCAGTCATTCCGGCTGTGACGCATGCCGACGGCACAGGCCGGCTGCAAACAGTGCACAAAGAAACCAACCCGCGGTATCACAGACTTGTTGAAAAATTCGGAGAAAAAACAGGCGTGCCTGTTGTGCTGAACACATCATTCAACCTCAAAGGCGAACCCATTGTCACCACCCCTGAAAACGCGTACAACACCTTTTCCAAAAGCGGCATGGATGTGCTTGTGCTGGGCAATTATATTGTGGGCCTGTTGCCGAATTCAAGCTTTTATTAAAATTCTGCCTTTCACGGACAAAGAAATCGGAGAGTCTGTTTGCGCAGGCTTTAAAGATTTTGAGGACGGTGTTCAGCAGTTTATCGCCTTGAATCATCATATGGATTGTTTTATCACCCGCAACACCAAAGATTTTTTAAAATCCACCCTTCCTGTGTTTTCTCCGCAAGAGTTCTTACAAACAATCCAATGATTTTGTGAGCGCATGCCTGTTTGAAATGGCTTTGATTTTTGTAGCCTGCCGATTTATCGGCGATTTTTTAAACGGATGATTATCGGGTGAATGAACGGCTTCAAAATGCGCCGATAAATCGGCAGGCTACAAAACATAAATAGAACAAAAAAATTCACAAATATACCAGTATTTTTGGTTATATAATTTTAGATGTCCCCTTCTATATTTTTTTACCAATAATTTACAATTTGTTAAGGTGGTCTTAATGCTCTTAATAGTACATTATATATATAAGCAAATATCAGGTGGGGAGGAAATCTTGGGTTTCCCGACGGCAAGAAAACTTGTTAAAACAGTGTGCCGGGCCAAACAAGCCATTGTGTGCTTGTTGTTGGCTGTATTCTTTATATACACCAACATCATTGGCGTGTACGCCCGGGAATCCAATTTTTGGGAAGAACGCAGAAAAGCCGCTGACAAATTTAAAAGATCCTCTTCAGGCAGCCGCAGTATCCCTGACATAGCCTCAACCAAAACCAGCCGCTATGGTCTGACCCCAGAACAATACCAGCTCATTGCCCAGCTCCCGCAAGCCTCCAATATCAATTTCGGATCAGCCCATGTCACCAACAATGCCTCAAACTTGTCTTCATTAACCAAACCCTCCAACAAAATCCCCAAAGGCGCCGATGATCCCTCCTGGATCTCCCACACCATACTGCCCTATGGGTCAATCCGCGACATCTACTTGTCCCGCACCCCGCAAGCGCCCCTGGTGGTGCATATCCAAGACGCGCACGGCATAGAAGAAGCGCAGCAAAACATGGCGTCCATGATCCAAGGGCTCCAAAAAGAAAAAGGCATACATCTGGTGGGATTGGAAGGCGCCGAAGGCGCGTTTGCCCTGGACCCATACCGCGCATTCCCGGACAAAGCCATAACCAAAGGCCTGGCCGACTACTTTCTCAAAGAAGGATACATAGGCGGTCCGGAACACGTGGGGCTCACAGCAGACAAAGCGCCATTGCTCTGGGGCATAGAAGACATGCGTGCATACGAAAGCAACATCAAAGCCTTTAAAGACTCACTCGCGCACAAGCCGGCCATGCACGAATACCTGGACGGCCTCAAAACAGCCGCGCAAGTGCTCAAAAAAATAGCATACTCACCCGACCTCAAAGACTTTGACACACATTACAATGCATACAAAACCAACAACAAAGGGCTGGGGGACTATGTCCGTTACCTCATGGAAGTGACAACAAAAAGAAATTGGCGCCCTGCGGGCGCGAAATTGGTTCGCTTCGCTCACGAAATTGGCTCGCCTGCGGCTCGCGAAATGAAAGGCAAGAAACAGAAAAACAATGAATTTCGGGCCCGAAGGGCGCCAATTTCGCACCCGAAGGGTGCTAATTTCGTCCCTGAAAGGGGCCAATTTCAGTCAAATTATCCCAATCTAAGGCTATTGATCAATGCATTAAATTGGGAGCGCGTATTGGACTTCAAGCGTGTGGAAAAAGAACGCATGCGCTTGGTGCAAGACATGGCCAAGAACCTATCAAAAGCCCAATTGGACGCATTGGTGCAGCAAAGCCTGTTGTATCGGATGGGGAAAATGACCTATGGGGACTACTACCGGTACCTGAGGAGCACGTGCAAAAAGAACGGGATACACTTAAACAAATACAACCAGCTGAGCAACTACATCACGTATGTGCTTGTGGCCGAGAAAATCAACCGGAACGATCTATTAATCGAGCTGAGCCAAAAAGAAGCGGAAGTGCAGGAAACCCTGGCCAAAACCCCTGAACAAAAACGGCTGGCCGCCGTGACAAGGCACATATTGCTGCTGGAAAAGCTCACGAGCCACCAAATGACGCCGGAAGACTGGCTGTACTACCTCACCCACAAAATCGACGTGTTAAATGTGGCGCTGGAACTCAAAGTGGCAGCCATGTCCTTGGACCAGCCCAAACCCCCGGCCAAGCCAACAAAATTCAAACAAATGATCCAGCCCTTTGAAAACTTCTGCCAATACGCAGTGAGCCGGAACAACCACTTTGTGGACAAGCTCTTGAACAAAATGACCAAAGAAAAAACCAACACAGCCATTATGGTGGCAGGCGGGTTCCACACAGACGGGCTCACCTCAATCTTACGCACCAAAGACGTCTCCTATGTGGTGGTGACCCCGAAAATCACAGACATCCCCGAAGGCCAGGACTCATTGGACGTGCTGGCAAGAGACCCTCTGCCCATAGAGAAACTCTTTGACGGACAAACCATTAACCTGGTGCCGGCGCTTGTTATAAATCCAAACTGTCCGGAC
>JANQER010000173.1 GCA_028278255.1 Elusimicrobiota bacterium
CACACCTGCGGCATTAAACAACTTTTGGCGCTGCAAGCTCCCTCTTTCTTTTGGCACCCACAGCCATACATATTGGCAGTCGGACCGCCCACATCATAAATAATGCCATTAAACCGCGGAAGCTGTGTGATTGTTTTGACTTCGGCCAAAACAGAAGACTCACTCCTGGACACCACCTGCTTCCCCTGATGAGCGGCAATGGCACAAAAATGACACTGTCCGAAACACCCTTGATGCGTGGTCACAGATTGTCGAATGGTCTCCAATGCGCGGATTTCACCTGTTTTATAAAACGGATGCGCATCCCGTGAATAAGGCAATTCATAAATCTCATCCAATTCTTTCGAAGTCAGCATGGCAGGCGCATGGTTATGCACCAAATAACGGTCATTGTGTTTTTGTAAAAATCCTTTTGTGTTTTTGGAAAACACATCAAACATCTGCCAAAATTTGTCTTTGTCTGATGAAACCTCTTCAAAGGCGCAGAGTTCCTCCCAATGGCCTGACGGTTTGTCCTTGGCAATATAGCAAAGTCCTGGAATAGAGCGCCAATCCTTGTTGTCCTGACAGGACCGGGCCAGGGCCAGGACTGTTTTTTCCCCCATACCATAAACCAAGGCATCTGCTTTGGCATCAAACAAAACAGACCGGCGCACTTTATTGTCCCAATAATCATAATGCGCCACCCGCCGCAAACTTGCTTCAATCCCGCCCAAAACAATGGGCACTGTGTGTTTAAAATGTCTGCGGATCAGATTGGCATAAGCAATCACAGCCCGGTCCGGCCTGCGGTTCAATCCGCCGGGCGTATAATCATCCTGCTTCCGCCACTTTTTCAAAGGCGTATAATTGGCCACCATGGAATCAATGCACCCGCCTGTGACCCCCCAAAAAAGACACGGCTCACCCAACCGCAAAATGTCTTTATCAGATGGCTGCCCAATCACGCCCACCTTAAATCCATGCTTTTGCAAATACCGCCCAATCACAGACACCCCCACATAAGGACTGTCTATATAAGCATCCCCTGTCACCAGAATCACATCTGCCTGATCCCAGCCCAAAGCACGCATTTCAGATGATGTCGTTGGAAGAAATATTGTTTTCATATACCATAACCCGGATAAACCGGAAATAACCAAATTCCAAGGAACAATAACCAAATAATAACCAATAACCAAGAGACAATAATCAAACAAAGGCCAAACCCATGGAAATTCAAATGAATTTCTACCGAATTTCTACAAATTTCTCTCTATTCTTTTATCTTTACCGCATTCCAAACAGCCTCTAACATCTCATCTTCATAATGCCTCAAATCCCGATCAAGGGTGCCATACATCCGCAGCAGACAGGTGCGAATGATTGACCCCAATATCAATGCCCCCAAGACAGCGGAAGTGCCTTTCTTGATTTCCCCGGACTTTTGACCTTCTGAGACAAAAGACCGAATCAAATTCCCCGGATGATTCTTGTCTCTGGGATAATGGCGCAGTTCCCTGTGCTCTGACACAATCAAATAAACAAACAAATCACGCTGCTCTTCAAAAGCCGTAAAACAAGCATGAATGATCATCTTCAGCTTTTCGCGGACAGAGGACAAAGGATCAATCACCTTTGACAACTCTTCAGTAAAATCCTGAAGATGACTGGTGAAAATATGCCAAGCCAGCTCCTCTTTGCCTTTATAGTGGTTATAAAGAGCGCCCACAGAGACATTGGCATCACGCGCAATATCCTTGATCGTTGTACCCTCAATCCCTTTTTGCACAAACAATTTAACTGAGGATTTCATCACTTTTGGTAGTAAAGTACTGGTCTTAGATTCATTGATAATCAGTTTCACACACGCCTCCATGAACGAGTATTCATTTGTATCTTACCCAAAATCACACTATTTTTCAACCAAATTAAATTACCCCTTGACAAAACTTATATGTGTGTTATAATGTGAATGAGCGTTCATTTATTTTTTTTAAGCACGAAAATGAACGAACATTCATTCAAAAGGAGATAATATGCGAAAAAAATACCTAATATGCCTCATCTCTGTTGGACTTCTGGCTTCTTTTTCATATGGAGCCGGCACTTTGACACCCATTGGATCCACTCACAGTCCCATTCAAATGATTGATCATCATGTGGACATCACAATCAATAATGGCTTTGCACAAACCACAGTGACACAAACATTCCACAATCCCAACCCAGTGGATCTGGAGGGACTCTATGTCATGCCCCTTCCCAAAAGCGCCAGCCTGTCTGAATACACCATCTATGCTGGTGAAACAGAAATACATGGTGAAGTGCTTGAAAAAAGCAAAGCGCAAAAAATATATAAAGAAGAAAAAAACAATGGACAAAACACAGGACTGGCTGAAAAAAAAGGATTTCAGCGATTCGAATTCCGCGTGGCCAAAATCCCAGCCCTGACAGACACGCGCATCCGCTTTGTTTACTATCAGCCACTTAAAATCGACACAGGCGTGGGCCGCTTTCTTTATCCCCTCGAAGAGGGTGGCACTGATGAACCCGGCAAAAGTTTCTGGCTGCCCAACAACAAAGTGGAAGGCACCTTTTCCGCACGGATGGAACTCAAATCCGCCTGGCCTCTGGTGGATGTCAGGCTCCCAGGGCGCGAACAAGAATCCACTGTTCAACAAATATCAGAAGGCCATTATATAGTGGAATTGTCTTCTGCGCAGGCCAGCTTAAACAAAGATCTGATCTTGTATTACCGTTTGTCCGACAATCTGCCCGGCCGCGTGGAGGTTGTTCCGTATCGTGCGGACAAAAATTCTGACGGTACTTTTATGATGGTGGTGACGCCGGGATTGGATTTAAAACCCCTTGAAAATGGCTCTGACTATGTGTTTGTTTTGGACACATCCGGCAGCATGCAGACAAAAATTCACACACTGGCGCGCGGCATTGCCAAAACCATTAAGGGAATGAAAGGAAATGACAGGTTCCGATTGGTGACGTTTGACTCGACCGCACGCGAGCTCACCCCGTCCTGGGTATCTGCCACACAGGAAAATGCACAGCAATGGGTGAACACAGTGGAAAAACTCTCCACACAAGGCAGTACCAATATTTATGACGGTCTTCAAACAGCCTTTGCAGGACTGGACAATGACCGCGTGACCAGCGTGATTCTTGTCACTGACGGCGTCACCAACACCGGTGTGATTGACCCTGTTCAATTCCACAAGCTCATGAAAAAAGTGGATGTGCGTGTGTTTTCTTTTGTCATGGGCAACAGCGCCAACTGGCCATTGATGAATCTGGTGGGCAAAGCCTCAGGCGGGTTTGCCAAAGGAGTGTCCAATGATGATGACATTATCGGACAAATTCTTTTGGCCAAAAGCAAAATCCGGCATGAGAGCCTGCATCATGCGGATCTCAGAATATCCGGGGTCAAAACACACAGTGTCCCTGAGATCAACAAAAAAATATACAGGGGACAACAGCTGGTACTTTTTGGCCGGTACCAAAAAGGCGGAAAAGCTGCTTTTACCCTCAAAGCCCGGCTCAGCGGAGAAGACAAAACCTATTCCACTGAATTCACTTTGCCGGATATTGACACCAACAATCCGGAACTGGAACGACTGTGGGCTTTGAACCGCATTGAACATATTCAAATAAAAACCGACGCAGGTCTGATGCCTGCCCAAGAATCCCAAAACGCCATACGAGATCTGGGCGTTCAATACCAAATTGTCACAGATGAAACTTCCATGGTGGTTCTCTCAGATCAAGTCTTTCAAAAACACAACATCAAAAGACGCAATCAAACGCGCATCGCCCGTGAACACAAAGCCCAGTCCGCCAGACGGCAGGCGCCCATTAAAAATCACCGGGTGGACCGCAAAAAACCTGCGTTCAGGCTTCCTTCGGTTTCCATTGGAAGCGGCGGCGGCGCTGTGGATCCTTGGACCGCTCTGCTGGCCCTGTCCGGACTCAGCTGGGTATTGTTGAAGCGAAAAAACAGGACATAAAACAATGAAGGCATTGGCCCGCCCCCACCCCCATATTGCAGAGGCGAGACGTTTCCCCAGCGTCTCGTCCCTCTGCACTTTTATCAGCCTCTTGGCCATGATGTGTCCGCGGCTGGCAAATGGCCTTCAACTCAGCCTCACGCACACCCCCTTTATTCCTGTATACCAATGGCTCACCTGCCATCTCACACACTGGTCCTGGAATCATTATGTGTGGGACATTGGCCTGTTTGTGCCACTGGCCTGGTATTTGGAACAAAAACACAAAAAACAATTTTTATGGTGTTTGCTTCTCGCGTGTGTGGCTGTTTCTTGCTCTGTCGTCTTCTGTCTCCCCTCTCTCACCGGATACAGAGGATTATCAGGAATTGATTCAGCTCTTTTCAGCCTGGTTCTGCTTATTCTAACACGTGAATTCTGGGGCAAAAAAGATTGGACAAATTGGGGGATCTGCTTGATTTTTTATGGCGGGTTTTTTCTCAAAACAGGGTATGAAACAATCTGCGGCCAAACAGTGTTTGTCAGTGCCTCCACTCAAATGACCCCGGTCCCATTGGCCCATTTCATTGGGTTTTTAACAGGCACATTCACAGGATTGTTTATACATGAGAAAAAGAAGACTTATTGATCAGCTCATTCACTTCTTTAAGAAATGTTTTGGGCACAAAAGACCGGCCAATGATTTTATCAAACTCTGTGGGGATCTTATAACAAGGCTCCCGATCAAAAGTGCTGATTCCCACCACTGGCACACGCGGGTATTGGCTCTTCACAACAGACGCAAAACTCATTCCATTCACCGCATAAATATGTCTATTGACAATCACCATTTCCACATCCCTGTTCATGTAAATCAGCCCGTCTGAAGCATCAACAGCGGTTTTCACAATAAAATCATTGCCCAATAGAATACTCTCTATTAAGTTAAGCATGCGCATGTCATGATCCACAACCAAAATGGCCTTCTTCCCATTAATCATTGTGTTCACCTCGATGACACAAACATGATTCCTCTGCTTGATGATCACGAGACACCCAAAACAATGACAAAGATTTAATCAGATTCCACATGCGTGCCAGCATTTTGGCAACACCCAAAGACCGCTTATGTCTCTCCCATCCGCCTTTTATATCAAATGTAGAATCCCATTCTGATTCACTCACCCCGCCTTCAACCTCTTGATCAGTCATTGTCCGCCCTGTTGACAACTGAATGGGATTGGAAATGGCCAGTATAATAAAGTAACCATTCGCAAGCAAAATCCCCAAATCTGCCCGCCAGGCCCGTCCCTTTTCAGGCGACAAAACATGCCAGCACCGCTCATCCAAGCGCACAGGCACATCAAAAGTATCTCTCAAACCCATATTTTCCGAATAAAAACGCAAAATAGGATGCCCCTCAAACTGCACTTCAGTTCCAAAGTGATGCTTCACATCTTCCCATGTATAGGGCGCTATTTCCCAATAAGCGTACATCCACTGAGAATTCCGCGGCATCACAACCAGCCGCGTTCTTTTGTATTCTCTTGGCAGATCCGCGTTCTTCTCCCCAGCGCTGTTCTGAGTTGTCTTCACATTCGTGTGCAAGCGCATTGTCGTCTCTCCTAGTCGTCAAGTTTATATCCAGTATACCAGTGTAAAAGAACATTCCTAATAATGAGTATTTTCTGATTTCCCTCATAAATCTATATAGCAAAAACTATACCAACCAACAAAAAGCCAGTCAAACCACCAATATTTCCTGTCAATATTACAATAATTGCACATCTTATTATACTAATTGCAGTGATCTAGAGGCAATGCAAAAATTTAATAAACAAGCATGCAACCACGGGGAAACACGGATGAACACTGAAAAGCAAGCGTAAGGGCTAAGGAAATGGTTGGATTTATTTTTGACATTATATGTCAATACAGAATCAGCTCAATATTTTCTTAAAGCTCTTGTGGAATATGTCGATAATACAGGTGAGAATTAACCCGAATTTCTCAGTTGAGAAATTCCCTTCGCACCTTGTCGCTACGATAACGCTAGTTATCGTCCAAGTTTGTAGGATTGGAGACAAGGCCCCTGTTTGTCGGAAGGGAGGAGGGCTTCGCCCTGGGCGCCTGGAGAAACGCCAGAGGCTCCAGGCACGCACAGCAGTCACCCCTCGGAACATGGCTGCACAGCAGCCATATTCCGAGCCCTGCGGGAAAATTTTCATTTGCAC
>JANQER010000135.1 GCA_028278255.1 Elusimicrobiota bacterium
TTTTTTTTGCTTTTGTTGTTTTCCCCGTGGCCCCCGTGGTTTAATTTGAATGGGCGCCGAAGGCGCGGTTTTTGGGCAATTTTCCATAAAAAATTCCCTCCCCCTGTCAAAACACTGAAAACCATTGATAATCAATATTTTTTTCTGTCATTTTTCATCTTTCTTTTGACATTACCGCTTTTGACCAAATTCGGGTGTTTAAATTGAGATCCTCAATGACCTGAAAAACCCTCTTAAGATCTGTGTAATATTCATACACCTGCATCCGGGGATGACTGGTCCCGAACAGTTTAGGTTCAAACATGTTTTTGGCTTGAGGAATGGCAATATAAATGGAAGAATCAACAAAAGAAAATTGAACAGGCGCTTTCACAGATTGTTTTAACCGTACCATCCTCTTCATCATATCAGGGGTTAAAATATAATGGGCTTCTTGCTGGTCTGTGGAATGCACCACAAATTCCTTCTCAAAAGAAGGATCTCCCAAACACACCAAAGGAGGCCGCGAAAAATTCATCTCTTGAAACATTTTGCCGATAAATCCGAACACTCTTTCTGCGTGATCAGTCAACACAAATGTTTTCCCTTTAAAATGCTTATGAAAATCCGCCACAATAAACAACCCATTGAAAATTTCCACATAACGGCGATTTCTGCCATAACCCCGAACATCCTTCACGCACAATTCTGACAAACTCACCTGGGTCTGCCCCACCGTGCCTGTTATACCGTCTTCATGTTTGAAAACATCAAGAGAAACATTAAAAATGCCAGAAGCTTGAAACATATGCTCAGAGACACCGGAATCAGCTGCGTACAGAAGATTATACCCAAAAAAATCAATCACCTGACGAATCACACGGTTCTTAAATTCTTCCACATAATAACGATATCGAGAGCGCCCAAAAACTGATGACAACAATGCTGACACAATAAAAACCACGAGAGCACAAATCAGCACGGCTGTTTCCCAAGGGATATACCCTTTCAATGCATCAAAATAATACCAGACCACGCCTCCCAATCCGCCAAAAGCAATCAAAAACCATTTCAAATACGAAACCCATACTTCCCGCCGGATTTTCTCCAAATCCTTCAATTCAGGATATATCTTTTGGTCAAAATACAAACTGAAATTCTTTTTGTTATTTTCCATTTCCATTTAAAAAGATATTGTTGTCCGTTGTATGCCAATCAAGACCGGAACAAACCTCTCACATCCACATTCTGTCTTTCTGTGTCTGTGATTTCAAAAACCGCCTTTCTCTTGAGCCCCATCATGGCTGCCACAATACTGGAGGGAAACATCTCCACTCCATTGTTTAAAACCGTCACAGCCGCGTTATAATTCCGTCTGGCTGCTGAAATCTGTGCTTCCACCTCATTCAAACTCCGCTGCAGGCTCAAAAAATTCTGACTGGCCTTCAAATCCGGATAATTCTCCACCTGCACCATCAATCCCTTCAACATGCTGCTCATTTCATTGTTCCACTTCACCTTGTCTTCAGTAGAAGCCCCCCTTGCAGCGCCTGCGCCCGCAATTGCGTCAACTTATCCAACACAGAAGACTCATGTTTCATGTATTGCTTTACACTTTCCACCAATCCGGGAATCAAATCATACCGTTTCTTCAACTGCACATCCATTCCCCCAAAAGCATTCTCCACTTGATTCTTTTTATTGATGAGACTATTATAAATAACAATCGGGACAATAACCGCCACCACAAACGCTGCGCCAAACAAATAAACACCCAATTGAGCCATTTCCATATCTAACCTCCTCATTTGAATATCTGCAAATACCCCAAATTCCCCAATGCCGTTCAGTAAAGCCAGATTTTTGTAATTGCCCCATTTATGGGGCGTTTTTAATGCATTTATTTGCTTTAAAGAGTCCGATCCTAAAGGACGTCCCTTCCTCGGTGGAGAGGAAGGAATGAACAGTCCCGCAGGCTTTTGGCGGGACGAGAGTGCTTCGCCTCCAGTAAATCGGGCAACTACGCTTATCTGAACCGTATTGCCCAAATTCCCTATTTAAGATTACAACAAAACCGCCTCAATTTCCATTACAATCCAAAGAAATTTTTATAATTGAAAAACACCCTATCTCCATATAAAATAATAACAAAGTCACTATCAAAAGGAGCGCCCCATTGACTCCTGAACTCAAATTAGAATTGGCCAATGAATTCAATAAAATAATTACCCTAAAAAAAGCCATCAAAAAAAACGCAAACAACCTGGTTTATTTTTTCTCTTTTTGTGGCTGGCTTGACAGGCCTGGGAATGTTCTATTTGTTTTCGCTTGAAAAAAGCATTCCTCTCATTTCCTACCCCATCTGTGTTCTGACTCTTTTAACTGAAATAATCTCCATAAGCTATTATGGAGGGCAAGGCAGCCGCAAAAGATTTACATCTGAATACAAAGAACGAATTATTGGCACACTTATACGTCATATCAATCCCTCTCTTGAATACTACCCCAAAAGACATATCCACATTTCCAAACTCACCCGGTCTGAAATATTCACTGAAAACATACAATATATAGAAGGGGATGATTACATAAAAGGCACAATCGGGCAAACAGATGTCATGTTATCAGAAGTGCACGCTTCTTATTTAAAAAAAGGATTCGGACCCACCCGAGGTGAAATAGTGACACTCTTTTCAGGTTTATTCATCGTGGCTGATTTCCATAAAGACTTCCATGAAAAAACACTTGTTCTCACAGAAAACGAAACCGGTCTTTTTGGCTTTATTAATACAGTAAAGAGACAATTAAAAGACAGTCCTCAATGCATCCACTTGGAAGACCCTGAATTTGAACAGCATTTCAAAGTCCTTGGCACCGACCCCATAGAAGCGCGCTATATCCTCACTCCGGACATAATGAAACGAATGACAGAGTTACGCCAAAAAACCAAAAGTTCTATTCATTTTCCTTTATCAAATCATGCATCCACATTGCCATTCCACTCACACACAATATGATGGAAATATCTATCTTTGACACCAACGACCCATTTGTCAAAGCCAATGAATTCTATGGATATCTCCAATCTGTTTTCAGCATAATTGAACACTTAAATCTCAACACCCGCATATGGACCAAAACACCGGACACCAATGCACTCAAAAAGCACATGAACGAATGGGACAGATTGCTTGACAAATACAATCAAAAACCGGATTGGGAACTCAATGACATCCTTAACACCAAAAATGAAAACACATACACAGAACGGGTTTACCAAATTGTTGAAGGCATACTCCAGCACAGAAAAAATACCCCTAAGAAACCGCCTCCAATCCCTGTGCCCATTATCAACAACGTGATTAACGAAAAAGAAGAAAAAAAGACATGCCCTAAATGCCGGGAAGAAAATCTTAAGGAAAGAACATACTGCTGGAAATGTTATGCCCCATTGTAAAAAATGCCCCAACTGTTTGAAGATATTTTCACGCCTTGAACCACAAAAACAACATCCCCTGTTACCTGTATTAACAAACAGTTCCCAATCATGTATACTTTAAACAATTTATGAAATCGAAAATAATGTCTGACACACAAAAAGAACTCATCAATCATTGCCGGCAAATGACGCCGGAACAACGCCTGGAAGCCTTTGTCACTCACTCCCGCTTAATGACGGAAATCTATCTGTCCGGTCAAAAACATCGAAATAAAACAAAACAGGAAACCAAAAAGCCATGAGAGCCAATGCTTCTGGACAATCATCCCTGCTCTTGCTCGACATCATTGACATTCTTCAAAAACTAGAAATCCCCTATGCTGTTATCGGCGCCATGGCGGCTTCCTTTCATGGCATTGTCCGCGCCAGCATGGACGCAGATGCTGTTATCTCATTACAAACAGGACATAAAAATCTTAATGAGGAACTAAAAAAAACAGGGCTGACTGTGCACATACAAAAAGCAGATTTTGACGATCCGGTTCAAGGCGTCATACAAATCAACGATCTACACCACAACAAAGTTGATCTACTCACAGGGATTCGCGGCATGACAAAAGATGTCTTTTCGCGAAACATCAAAACCACGCTTCATGATGCGCCCATGGAAATTATTGGATTGGAAGATTTTATTGCCATGAAAATATACGCAGGGAGCCCCAAAGACCTGGCGGACGCCAAAAACGCCCTGAAAGTATCAAAAGAAAAAATAAACCACTCCCTCCTGCAAAAACTGGCTCAAAATTACGGCAAGCAAGAACGCAAGACACTTGACTCTCTTCTAAAAGAATAGACTATGCGACAGACGACCAGGGGGCCTTTAACCCTTGACAATACTTCTGAGCTGCTTGAATTTCTTTTTTATCGTCAAAGTGCTCTTCCCAATAAGGAAAATCCCGGCACTGGGCCGGTCTCACAGAATACACACGGCATTTCCCTTTCTCAAGAAAAAGACACTTCTCACGCACGCCGCTTTTAAAAACAAGATTCCCTTTTACTTT
The DNA here is from genome assembly GCA_028278255.1 of Elusimicrobiota bacterium. Classification (GTDB taxonomy): domain Bacteria; phylum Elusimicrobiota; class Elusimicrobia; order FEN-1173; family FEN-1173; genus JANQER01. The sequence goes on from JANQER010000135.1 coordinate 4,480, forward strand.
TCTGGTAAACTGTTCAAGGAACTCTTTGCGCGACAATGACAAATAACGGGCCATCCGGCCGGCTTCCCTGACTGACACAAACACATACCCGTCAGTGTCACAGCATTTCCCACATTGCTGACAGTCAAACTCAATGCCGATTTTTTTAAAATAGGTCTCCATTCTTTTTCTCGTGCTCACAGACCACCCCCACAAACGCCCGCCCCTACGATTTTCTCATCAAATTCAAAACTTCCCTGTATTCTTCCATCTTCAACACTCTCACAAAAATCACATATGCTGCCATGCCGGCGACAATCATCACAGGCAGCCGCCAATAAATGCTGCCGGGCACAAAATAATTCATGCCGCCTGCCACACAAGCCATCCCGGCACAAGCCAAAGAAGACAAAACAAAAGTCCTCAACAAACGTCTTCCCCCCATCAGTCCCATGCGTCTGCGAAACAGCCAAAAAAGAACGGTCACATTCACCACAGAAGCCAATGACGTGGCAAAAGCCAATCCCCCAACGCCCCATGTCCACATCAACGCCAGGTTCCCAGCCATATTAATCAACAAACAATAAGTGGCCACATGCACTGGTGTTTTCACATCTTTCATGGCATAAAAAGAACTGATCATCACTTTCGCGCCTGCAAAAGCCGGCAAACCCACAGCATAACCCACCAAAGCCCCATGGGTCAAAAGCGTCTCCCGGAAAGTGAATTTCCCATGTTCAAAAAGCACCTGAATAATAGGAATCCCCAAAACCATCAAACCCACAGCTGCCGGCATCACCGTAAAAATCACAATCCGCAAAGCATTGTTTAGAGTCTCCTTCATCCCTGTAAAATCCTGCCGTGCGGCAAAAGCAGACAAAGAAGGAAGCGCAGCTGTTGACATGGCAATCCCAAACAAAGCCAAAGGCAGCTGCATCAGCCGATTGGAATTATACAAAGCGGTCACAGAACCAACAGCCAAAAAAGAAGCGCAGATCGTATCAAAAAAAGCATTGACCTGATCCACAGACAAGCCCCACATGGCCGGCACAATGGCTTTCCCCACCTGCCGTACTTTCTGATGCATGGGATTCCAATGCCACTTAGGCAAAATCCCCTTACGCCTCATTAAAGGAAGCAAAATCCCAAAATGCAAAGCCCCGCCAACCACTGCGCTCAGGGCCAAACCCATCAAAGAATAATTCCACAATTTGGCCAACAACAAAACAAATGTAATTTCCGCCACTGACAACATGGCCGGCGCCAAAGCCGGCACAAAAAAGAAACCCAATGTATTCAAAGCCCCACAGGAAATCGCTGCCAGGCACACAAACAACAAAAACGGAAACATCAACCGCGTCAGCTGCACAGTCAGCTCATATTTCCCCGGATCAGTTTTAAATCCCCATGCCACACAATACGTCAGCTGCGGCGCAAACAAAACACCCAACCCCACCACAGCCACAAGCACCACAAAAAGAACACTCAACAAAGAATAAAAAAACCGATTGGCCTCTTCTCGATTCCCCTTGGACAACTCCTCAGTAAAAGCAGGCACAAAAGCAGAAGTCAGCGCGCCCTCACCCAGCACCCGGCGAAAAAGGTTGGGCAAACGAAAAGCCGCATAAAAAGCATCTGTCAAGTATCCCCCGCCGAATGCATGCGCCACCAATGCATCCCGCGCATACCCCAGCACACGGGAAATCATAGTGGCGGAAGACACAGACCCAGCCCGGTGAACTAATTTCTCAGATATTTTCATAAAATTCAGACCAAAGACAACAGACCAAAGACTAAACAAAAATCCAAAATAAATTCAATCAATTTCCGATTTTCTCTGACCGGGCGGACATCTCCAAGATCCGACAGTGCTTTCTTGGCGGATGCCCCTTCCCCTCGGCAGATGCAGAGGCCCGCACAAGGCCCGCCCCTACAACTTTTCTTTTAACATTTAATATCAAATATCCATTATTTTTTTGCCCTTTGCCACGTTTCCTTTGCCCTTTGCTATTATTCGCTAATTATTTTTCCCTTGACTTTATTGCTCGATAAACGTAAGATATGGCCCTTATGAAACTTAAAACAGGTAGACATACATCCGCTCTAAAAGCTGCTCGCAAATCGATCAAAAATCGATGGGCCAACATGGCTGCCAAAGAAGAAGCGAAAAAATTGACCAAGCAACTCTTGGAAGCCATTTCCAAAAAAGAAGCTGCCAAAGTCAAAGAACTTCTTCCCAAGGTCATGTCCAAATGGACACGCAATGGCAACAGAAACATTGTTCACCATACCAAGGCTTCCAGAAAAATCGGCCGTCTCTCCCGCGCAGCGCATAAAGCGTTGAAATAAATTTTTGATTTGCGCTCTGAAATTTTTATCTGTAGGGAACGGTCGCGACCGTTCCCTACAACGATAATTATTTCTCCCCGCATAACTCCGCCACCAGCAGGGTCATACCGGCTTGGGGATTCAAGCGTCCTGTCTTCAAATCTCTTTCAGCCTGAAGCAGCTTCTCCAAGCTTGTCATCAACTCTTTCCATGAATATAATGACAACGCCTGCTGAAATTCCTGCTGAGGCTGGCGCAAACGTATCCACAAACGGTCCCACATCTCAGACTGCTTCTTCTCCGCCACCAAAGTCTTTCCCAAAAAAATCTTCTGAAAAATCCGCACCAACTGTGCCAACAAAGCTTCAGGCGGCTGCCCCTGACTGCGCATCATATTCAACAAACCCAAAGCTTTAACGGAATCTTTCTGCCAAAATGCCCGGTCCCATTCCATAAACTGCAAAGTCTTCTGCTGCCCGCCGGAAGCCTCCACATCAGACAACTCAATGGTCTTTCGGTCATTCACATAAAGACACAGCTTTTCCAATTCATGAGACAAGTCCTGCAAGTTCGGCCCCACAGCCTCCAAAAGCGCGTGCACAGCCTCCCTCTTTATCTCTTTACCCATCACCTGAGCACGTTCTGCCACCCATGCCGGCATTTGATTCTCAAAAGGCGTCCAAAACACATGCACAACCCCCACAGACTTCACAGCCTGCACAAGCACGCTTCTGGCATCTGCTTTCTCATCTGACAAAATCACCAAACAATTCGCCTCAGGAAGCTTTGGCAAAGCATCCGCCAGCCGATTCTTATCCGCGGCAGCCATCTCCTGCACGCGCCGCAAAACAACAAGCCTGCGCCCGCCCAAAAACGCCAATGTCTGCACGGCATTCAAAACTTGGGCCGCATCCGCTGTTTCCCCGTCAAATTTATCTATATTAAACCCGGAATCATCACCGGCCAAAAACGCCTTTTGAAGCTGCATCAATGCTTCATCTTTCTGCAGTGTGTCAGGCCCGGCAAAATAATAAACAGAATGAAAAGCCCCTTTCTTCCACTGGGCAAAAAGTGATTTAAGATCGTTGGGTTTGGAAGGCATATGTTTATAAAAGGTTGAATAGGGTTGAATAAGGTTGAATAGGGTTGAATAGGGGTACAAACCTGAAAAGAATTCCCCATTCTTTATTTTTTAATATATGTTTTTTCCCCGTATTCATCCCCATTCAGCCCTATTCATCCGTATTCACCCCTTTCTAATATGGCGACGGCGGCGCTTTCCTTCGAATTTTCCGCTCAGGGGCTTTCTTCTTCTGCACATCCCCTGGAATAGGCAAAGGCTTTTCAGAAATCTCCCGCTCACTCGCGCCTGACACAGACCCAAACCCCTCAATGGTCCGTTTCACAATATCGCGGGCAAACAAATCCCACAAAATCTCACGTGCTTCCTCTTCCGTATAACCGCCGGGCTTTGTCTCCACAAAATAAACAAATTCCTGTTCCAGCCGGGGTTCTTCCCACAAATACTTTTTATTCACAAGATCCATGAACCCGATATTAATGATCACCCACAGTTTCACTTCCTCATCCACATGATTGGCATCAAAAGAAATGGGCGTCTTAATATAATTCACAATCTCTCCCACAAGCATCCCGTCAGCTTCTGCATGCGTGTTCACATAAGGAATCCGTCCGTCACGAATAAACTCATCTTCAATCCGCAAACGCAGTTTATCCTCCAAACCAAAAAACTGTGTTCTATTTTTAAACGGTTTCACATAAAGCTTCTGAATATGCGCAGGCAGCAAAACCGGCTTGGCGCTGTCATAAAACCCCCCTTCTCCGCACCCGGACAAAAGAAAACAAAAAGACACAAACAACAAGCAACACGAAGAAAACAAAGAATTC
>JANQER010000232.1 GCA_028278255.1 Elusimicrobiota bacterium
GAAGCGAGCGCACAGGCCTCACAATCTTCCGGCGCCGTGACATCAGATGCCACAGTGGTTATGTCTCAGCCCGGCGCAGCTGCGCCGAAGCCGGCAGCGGCCGTTAAACCGCCGGTTGAAGTGATTGGGCTGTTGACTGTGACCAAAGGGGAAACCACAGCCAATTCTTTTTCTTTGGTGGGGATGACCACTTATATCGGAAAATCCAGTCAGGCGAATATTCGCTTAAAAGGACTTTTTGCCCCTGATATGGCCGCCTGTATTGTGCGAAAGCCTGACAGTTATATTTTAAAAGTGATCAAAGAGAAATCAGTCTATTTAAACAATGAAATTCTTGTTGATGAGACGGTTTTAAAGCAGGGGGATAAAATTAAAGCCGGCAGTTTGGAAATGATTTTCATGCATCAGAGCGCTGATGCGCCTATATCGGGATAAATGGATTTTTGATTTTCGATTTTTGATTGAAAAACCATATTTATTTTTATTAATAAATTTGATATTATATCTGCCTACCTATGAGGCTTCATCCTGTTAACCTCTGATATTTTAAAGGGAAAAAATTGAAAAACGTACGTGTTCTTATATTGGCTGCCGGAGAAGGAACCCGGATGAAGTCCAGTCTCCCGAAAGTATTGCATCAGGCAGCCGGGCAGACTCTGATTGGACATGTTTTCAAAGCAGTGTCAGTGATAAAGGGAAATGTCGGGGTTGTTTTGGGGCGTGATGCCGAGGCGGTTAAAAAAGCATTACACGCTCCGTCAAATGTCAGGTTCTTTTTACAAAAGCAGCGTTTGGGATCCGGGCATGCCGTGATGGCTGCTTCTTCTTGGCTTCGTCAAAAAAGAAGCACATTGCTTGTTTTATGCGGTGACGCACCTCTTATTCAACAGGACACATTGCGGGCATTGATGCATCGGCATAGACAAGAAAGGAATGCCGCCACTTTGCTGAGTGCACGGGTGCCAAACCCTTTTGGTTATGGACGTCTGGTGCGAGGGGATACCGGCCGGGTACAGGCCATTGTGGAAGAAAAAGACGCCTCTGCCGTGCAGCGGCAGATCAATGAAATCAATTCAGGGACGTACTGTTTTGAGACCCCGGATTTGTTAAAGGCTTTATCTCGTATTCGACCGAACAATGCCAAGGGCGAATACTATCTGACCGATGTGGTGGATTATCTGGTGAAACAAGAAAAACCAGTGGGCGCCATGTGCTTGGACAATGCCGAGGATATATTGGGTGTCAACAATCGGTGTGAGCTTATGGCGGCTGACAAAATTTTGCGTGAACGTCTCCTCGAAAAGATAATGGCCGGCGGTGTCACAATTGTTGATCCAGACACCACGTATATTGATCCCCAAGTGCAAATAGGGCGCGATGCTGTTGTTTACCCGCAAACTTTTATCAAAGGCAGCACAAAAATAGGCGGCAAAACCAAAATCGGTCCTTTTGCTTATGTGGACAATTGCCGGATTGACGATGAGGTGGAAATCAGGGCTTCTTTTTTGTACGATTCTGTTGTAGGGAAAAAAGCCAAAATCGGCCCTTATGCGCATGTGCGTCCGGGCACCAAAATAGAACAAGACGCGCGGGTGGGAAATTTTGTGGAGATTAAAAAATCGCGTGTGGGCAGAAGCACCAAAGTGAGTCATTTGACTTATATCGGCGACGCGTCTTTGGGAGCGGATGTGAATGTGGGAGCCGGCGTTATTACCTGCAATTATGACGGGACGAATAAATTTCAAACCACCATTGATTCAGGCGCTTTTATTGGCTCAAACGCTAACTTGATCGCGCCGATCCATGTGGGAAAAGGCGCACTGGTCGGCGCCGGGTCCACGCTCAATCAAAATGTACCGGCCAATGCTTTGGCTCTTGAAAGATCTGCACAGTCCATAAAGCCGGGATGGGTGAAGAGACACCGGGCAAAGGGCAAAGAGCAAAGAGCATAGTGAAAGTTGGGAATATTAAATTTTTTGAGTTTTGATTTTTTGTTCTTTGTTTAGAATTTTGAGTTTAGAATTTCGGATTTCTACTATTTAGGGAGGGTTTATGCCAGCTTCAGTTAAATTGTTTACAGGCAATGCACACAAAGGATTGGCCAAGGAAATCGCCAAATGTTTAAAGGTGCCTTTGGGGCATGCTTTTGTCGGTCGTTTCCCCGACGGGGAAGTGGATGTGAAAATACAGGAAAATGTGCGCGGAGCTGATTGTTTTGTTGTTCAGCCCACTTGCTATCCGGCCAATGACAACTTGATGGAGCTTTTGCTTTTGATTGATGCGTTGCGCCGCGCTTCAGCCTGGCGTGTGACAGCGGTCATTCCTTATTATGGTTATGGCCGGCAGGACCGCAAAGCAGAGCCGCGTGTGCCCATTTCCGCCAAATTGGTGGCTGATTTGATACTGTCTTCAGGCGCCAACCGGGTTCTCACCATGGATCTTCATGCCGGACAAATTCAAGGATTTTTTGATGTGCCGGTTGATCATCTTTATGCGAATCCTGTTTTGATTGAATATTTCAAAAAAAAGAGACTCTCCAGTGATAAAGTGGTGGTGGTTTCTCCTGATGCCGGCGGTGTGGAAAGAGCCAGAGCTTTTGGCAAGCGGTTGCGGTCCGGATTGGCCATTATTGATAAGAGGCGTTTGTCGCCGAATGAAGCCGCTGTGATGAATGTGATCGGCGATGTCAAAGGGAAGGCCGCTCTTATTATTGATGACATGGTGGACACCGGCGGCACTTTGGTGAAGGCCGCCCAGGCTTTGAAAGAAGCCGGCGCCTCGCGCGTTTTTGCCGCGGCAGCGCATGGGGTTTTGGCAGGTCCGGCTTTGGAAAGATTGGAGTCTTCTGTTGTTGAGGAATTGGTGGTGACCAACAGTATTCCCATGAACGGAAAATCCAGCCCCAAAGTCAAAGTGCTCTCCATTGCCTCACTGATGTGTGAAGCCATTCGCCGGATCCACAACGACAGGTCCATCAGCGAATTGTTTGTGTAAAGAGCAAAGAGCCCTGAGCAAAGGGCAAAGAGAAATTCGATAGAAATTTATTATCGCAGGGGCGGTGCTTGCCTCCGCCCTATAAGAGAAAAAAGGACGGTAAAGATATGGAAACGATTGAATTAGATGTTCATAAAAGAGAAGTGACAACAAAGGGGTCATTGCGTTCCCAGCGTGTGCAGGGAGAAATCCCGGCTGTCTTATACGGCGGGAAAAAATCATCAATTTCTATCAGCGTGAATCACAAGAAGTTTTTGCAGATCATGAAAGGTCATGGGATGAATGTGCTGATTCATTTGAAAGTCGGCGCTGACACCGAGACTGTTTTGGTCAAGGACATACAGCGTCACGTGTTGAATCATGACATCATTCATATTGACTTTCAGCGTATTTCCATGACGGAAAAAATCGAAGTCAATGTGCCTCTTCATATCAAGGGCGAAGCGCCTGGGGTGAAAATGTCCGGCGGGATATTGGAGCATATCCTCCGTGAATTGCGCGTGCGCTGCCTGCCTTCTGATATACCTGAAACATTGGACATTGACGTGTCTGCACTTGAAATCGGCCAGGGCATTAAAGTGCAGGATCTTGCCCTTCCCAAGGGGGTTGAGGCTCTTATAGAACTTGATCATCTGGTGGTGAACGTGGTGTCACCGAGCGAATTGAAAGAACCTGAACCAGCAACAGATGAAGGCGCTGCGCCGGCAGAACCTGAAGTCATTGCCAAAGGCAAAAAGCCTGAGGAAGAAGAGGCTAAAAAATAAAATTTATAGAAATTGGAAAATGTGAGGGTGTAGCCTGCCGATTTATCGGCTCTTTTAAGGTTTTGCCAAGCTTTTTAAATGAATCGGAACACTGGTGTTTTATCAGTGTTTTGAGTCAAGAGCACTTTTTTGTATGATGTTTTAATTTCACAATTCCAATTTCTAATTTCAATTTTATTTATATTTATGTCTATTCAATTAATCATAGGCCTTGGAAACTACAAAGGTCCGTATCATCATACCCCGCACAATATCGGTTATCATACGGTTGAGGTGATGGCTGCTCAAAGAAACTTGACCTGGAAGTCTGAAAAAGGGTATTGTGTGTCTGCCTCATTTGCGTCGAAATCCTTCCTCATCAAACCTGAGTCTTATATGAACCTGTCCGGCGCTGCTGTGCGGTGGGCCTGCGATTACTGGAAAATCCCTTGTTCAGATATTTTGGTGATATGTGATGATTTTGCTCTGCCATGGGAACAGCTTCGTTTCCGCCGGTCCGGAAGTTCAGGCGGGCACAATGGTTTGGAATCCGTGATTGCTTCCTTGGGCACAACAGAGTTTCCCAGACTGCGCATTGGCGTGGGACCTGTGCCGGAGAGAATGGATCCGAAAGATTATGTGTTAAAGAGGCAGCCGGAAGAAAAAATAAATACATTGGCAGAAAAGGCATCGGAAGCTGTAGAGATGGTCATTCAAGAGGGCCTGGAAAAGGCCATGAATAAATTTAACGCAAAAGCGCCAAAAGAATAAATTATTAATTGTTGTAGGGAACGGTCGCGACCGTTCCCTGCATTTATCTTGAAATGGGATTCAATTTGTGGTATACTTATAGTTGTGAAGGAAACAGTTCTGGGAACGAGGATTCTCAGGACTTTTTTTAGGTTTTTATATTAGCAGACTGTTTAATAGAGTGCTAATTAAGAAATATAATGAAGAAATATGAAACCACGGATGAACACGGATAAAAACTGTAAAAACAATATTTTATGGTTTTATACCAAATTATTCTTTTGCTTTTCAGTGTTCATCCGTGTTCATCCGT
>JANQER010000234.1 GCA_028278255.1 Elusimicrobiota bacterium
TTTCCCACCCCGATTTGAGACGCGCCTCCCCCTCTCTGGCCGCCCATTGACAAACCCTGAGACGCAGAAGGAGAAGACAAACCAGACCCGCTTGTTGACTTAAGCTTTCCTCTGTCTTGGACAACCGGCGACAAAATAGAAGAATCTGCCTTGGCGCGTTTTCCCACAGGCATCACCACCACCTGACTGGCAGAGGCCATCTTAATGCCTGTTCCGTCTCCTCCGCCAATGGAAATAGGCATGTCATCTTTGGCCACCTGAAAACCGCTTTTGCTCTTCAGAGTGGCAACAGCCGGGCCATTGACGGCAGACCGCTGACGATTTTGAAGCGCTGCGGACACTCCGCCCATTTTTATTTTGTCATTGACTTTGGGCTCCATGCTTGGCAGCGTATGATCTTTAAACCCGTTTTTACCTTTGAGAACAGCTTTGTTTGGATCCACCTTGTTTCTGGCCAATTTGGCTTGCAGCTTGCTCAGCTTGTTCTGCGTCATAATTGTGTCCGGCAGTTTCTTTTTGGGCACAACAGGAGGCGCAAAAGTTCTCTTCAGCTTTTTCTTGGCTTCCAATGCTTTGCGCATAATGTCTTTGACATCAATCACTTTGGGTGGAAGAGCCACTGCTTTTGCTTTTCTTTTTTCAATCTGCTGTTCGATAAAATCAATGTTCACCAGTTTGGAAAAAGGTTTGTCCTTTGACAGTTTGGGCGGGGCTTTTATTTCAAGAAAGAGAAGAGGCGCATGCAGTATGAGCGCAAACAGCATGAGCATGATATCCAGCTGCAAAGGCTGGCGCTGATAAAGCATTTCCCAATTACGCATAAGTCGTCACCCACTTCATTAGACACCCTTTAATAAAATATTGTTCCAATATTTTAAAACTCTAAGCACTAAACTCAAAATCCAAACCCGGATAAACCGGAAATTTAGGATTTAGAGTTTAGAGTTTTTTTCATGCTCCTTTCCGTTGATCTCTTCTTCTTCATCCTTTGGTTTTTCCGTACCCAATGAAATTCTTCTGGCGCCGGCGTCTTTGGCTGTTTTCAGCAGTTTGGTCAATTCTCCGTACTGCACATCTTTGTCAGACCGAATCACAACAAGAATATTTTCTCCCTGCTCTTTGATCAGAACTTTTAGAAATTTTTCCAATTCCTGGCGACTCACAATTTCAGTGTCCAATGCAATTTTGCCGTCCGGGTTAATGGTGATGCTGATGTTGTCTTCCTTTTCTTCGGCTGTGGTGGCCTCAGGCAAAGTCACATCCACGGGAGGCTTGTCCAAAAGAGGCGACACAATCAAGAGAATCACAAGAAGCACAAGACACAAATCAATCACCGGCACAATATTCACCCCGGCAATTGAACTGTCTGAAAACCCCCTCCTGTATCTTGCACCTGCGGTCATCATAAACTACCCCATCCGGATAAACTGGAAATGTAAAATGTAAGATTCAATTTTTTTTTCAACACATCCCCTTTTTCCTCTTTGCCCTTTTTCCTTAGTTACATGTTTTTCGTTTCGGATTTAAAAACCTGTCTCCTTTGCGTTCTGGGCGCTTTTGCGAGAAAACCGTTATTTTTGCACTTGCTTGAGAAGCGATACTTTTTTGGCGCCGTTTTGTTTGGCCAGATCCAACACATGCACCACACTGCCCACGGAAACGATCTCGTCTGCCGTTACCAGCACAGGCCGTTCAGTGTTCTCTTCCAGCCTGGCTTTCAAAGCTGACATCAATTGAGTCAAATCTTTTGTCGGCGTATTATTCAGCGTATATCCTTTCTGTCTGATGGCAATGATCAAAGGCTCAGGCGGTTTTTTGTCGCTTTTTTCTTTTTGCTCTGCAATTTCCTTGTCAGATTTGACATTGGGCGTGGCCACATGAATCATGGATTGTGTGATCATAGGAGACAGCACCATCAATATAATCAGCAGCACCAGCGTCAAATCCGCCAATGGCACCACATTAATGGTCTCTGTTTCTTCTGATGCGCCTTCTTGCGATGGATCCTGCATAGTTGATTCCTTATCTGATTGATAGAAATTGGTTCGCTTTGCTCACGAAATTGACTCACTTCGTTCATGAAATTGGCACCCTTTCGGGTGCGAAATTAAAAACAATCAATTTCTACAAATTTCGCGAACGATAGCGAGCCAATTTCGCGCCCGAAGGGTGCTATACTTCTTTCCCCGACTCCACCATCAAAATAATTTCCTGGCCGAAAATATTCAAACTATTGAGCGTGTGCTTCAATCGGAAGTTGAAATAGTTATAAATAAGAGCAGCGGTCACAGCCACGGCAATGCCGGCTGCTGTGGCAATCAAGGCTTCTGAAATACCAGCCGCCACCACAGTGGGCCCGCCAGCGCCTGACAGGGCCAAATCACGAAAAGCTGTCATCACACCCAAAACAGTTCCCAGCAGCCCCAACAAAGGCGAAATAAAGCTCAGCGTCCCAAACAAACCCAAACGTCGCCCCAGCAAAGACTGCGTGCGCTGATAATAAAGCGTCAAAATATTGTCCATTTCAGAGCGGCTTCTGTTCTCAGCCGCCATGAGCTGCGCTTCCAGGGCCTGCGCAATCAAGCCTTTTCCGGCTGAAGCGCGGATCCGTGCTTCATGAATCTTCCCGGCCAGCAATAAATCCTTAATGGCTTTAAACAACCCCGCATCAATTCCGCCCATTTTCGCAAAAAATATGACCCTTTCAAAAAACACAGCCACAAGCAAAACAGACAAAAACAAAAGCACAGGGATCACAATACTGATTTTTAATATCCCGATAAATGTCAACTCTTCCATGATTCCTCCGGTATATGGATTTTTAAAAATTTTTGCAACTATTCAGATGGTCCTATGCTTTTCTGTAATTGCCCAATTTATTGGGCGATTCTTATTAAGATAGCATATAAAGAATTCCTAAAAACGCCCAATAAATTGGGCAATTACAAAGACCTAAGCAATCAAAAATTTTTATTGGTTCGCTGTTTGTAAGATTTTCAGCTGTTCCTGGGCCAATTGAAGGCTTTGCTGGTCGGCGGCATTCTGAATGACATCTTCATAAAGTTTCATGGCCTTTTCCAAATTGCTTTGTGTCAAATAGATTTCAGCCAGCTGCAAAACCCCTGCAATGCGATAAGGATCATTTTTATTGGAAAAAGCCTGCAAACGCTTATAAGCTTCAATTTCTCCTTCCAAATGATTGATCTTCCGGCTGACCCGCCCGGCGCTGAACAGCGCCTCAGGGTGTTCGGCGTATTTGGCCGGCACGCGCATATACGCTTCAACGGCTTTCATGTTTTCTCCTGATTTTTCCAAAAACTGCGCCAACTGCACATAAATGGCGCCCACATCCTCACTGTCCGGATAAAGCGCCACATAATTCAAATAGGCTTTCACGGCTTTGTCCACTTCAAGCGACCGCACATAGCAAAGCGCTGCATTTAGATTGGCGTTCTTGGCCATATCATCATCCGGAAATTCCTGTGCAAATTTTTCAAAAGCCCCGGCGCTTTTTAAATAATCTTTTTCATTAAACAAACTCACTGCCAAATGAAACATGGCCAGGCCTTTTTGCGGGTCATTCGGATAATATTTAATGAAATTTTCATAGGCCGGTACAGCGTCTTTGTATTTTTCCTGAAGAAAAACAGATTCTGCCCGGTAAAAAGAAGCCTGTATGGACAAAGAAGAGGAAGGAAATTCAAACATGATTTTTTCAAAATACTGGCGCGCCTCTGCGTATTTCTTTTCATTGTAGAGTTTGGCGCCTTCCTCCCAGTATATATCCGCCAGGATGGCTGTTTTGGGCTGGTTTTTGGTCAGTTTTTCAATTTCTTCAGGCGTTTTTTTGGCGTGGTAATAGCAAGTTTGCAGCAGCTGCACCACTTGGGGCAGATCCGGGTCATCCGGATACCATTTGATGTATTTGGTGTACGCCTCAATGGCTTTTTCAAAGTCACCGGCATTGTAATAACACTGCCCGATCTGCAAACGCGCGTCTTTTGAAAACCCGCTGTCATCATAATATTTGGCGAGCTTTTCATAACCGGCAATGGCTTCCGTGTATTGCCCCAAATCAAAACGGGTCTTAGAAGCGCGGAAAAGCGTTTCCGGCGTCAAATCATCTTTGGGATAAGCTTTGACAAGCCTTTCCCACGTGTCAACCGCGTCTGAATAATACTCTGCCCGGTGCAGAGACAAGCCGCCTTGATACAGCACAAAAGGCATTTTGTCATGTTTGGGCGCTATTTGTTCAAACTGCCGGTAATAAGTCGCGGCATTTTCATAATCCCTGGCATTGAAATACACATTGCCTATGCTCAAAGCCAAACTGGCAGACAGAGCTTGGTTTTTGTCTTCCTGGGCTGTTTGCAATGCCTGCTGCAAAACAAGAACCGCTGTGTTAAAATCTTTTTCCAAGGCATTGGCCACAGCCTGTCCCTGATACGCCTGCGCCAGCAAGGAATGGCTGGGAGACGCCTGGTCCAAAAACTGCTCATAAAAATCCAAAGCATTTTTGCCGTTTTTAAGCTGCATATGCGCTTCCGCTATCCAAAACAGCGTTTCCGGGTGATCTCCCCGAATCACAGAAGGAAGCGCATTCCAGGCATGGTTGACTTGCGTGATAATAGACACATATTGCTGTGTCTTGTAATAGCTCATGGCCATCATTTCAAGAGCGCGCGCCGCATAAGGCGTTTCATTAAAATGTTCCATCACCAGCTGGGAACAAGCCACAGATTCAGGCGGACTGTTTAATTTTTCATAAGCATAAGCTTGCACCAACAGTGTTTTGGGCGTCAATTCAGGATCCCAATCAGAAGCCAAGTATTCATTTGACAATTTCACAGCTTCTGCATATTTGCCCTCAGCAGTGAGCGCCCAGACAAGCCTGTAAATGTATTCAGGTGATTTGTATTGTCCTTTGGTCTCTGCGTTCAGCAGTTTAATGACCTTGTCCATTTTTTTCTGGTCTTTTAATGATTCTGTTAAAAGATACGTGACATTGGGCAAAAGGAGCTGGTTTTTCCGGCCACGATAAAGTGTCCACAGCCTGGATTCAGCTTCTTTTGGATTCCCCATCTGCATATCAGAGCAGGCCAGCCGGTACAGCGCATAGATCTGCCACATATCACTGGGATTGTCCGCCATGATTTCGGAAAATGTTCTGGAAGCCAATGAAAAATCATTTTGCTGGTAAAAAGTTTCTCCCAGCTCAAACTTGGCCCTCTGCGCCCAAACACTTTGGGGATGGTTCTTAATAATGTCCCGAAAAACCCCCATGGCTTTGGCAGGCTGATTGATAGAACGATAACAAAGGCCTGAAAAATACAAACTTGCAGGATTGTCCTTGTCACGATTGAAAAAGCCAAGGGCTTCTTTGTATTTCCGCATTTCCCATTGAATAAAACCCAATGGCAGCATTAAATGCGGACGGGTTTTGTAGATAGGATAAAAAGCAGTGAGCTCCTGAAAGTGCAAAAAAGCTTTGTTCTGATCACCCAAAGCCAATGACGTGACAGCCATACCGAGAATGGCCTCAGGGATCAAGCACTTCACCTCGCTCTGCCGCACCATGGTGTAAGTTTCAAAAGCTTCAGGGTATTTGCCCAGATGCATATAGCAATCTGCCAGTTTCAGCAAAACACTCACATTAAAAAAATCATCGCTTAATGCCACAGAAGACAAATCATTGAAAATTTTGGCGGCTTCTTCATACCGGCCCTGGCTGATCAATACCTCAGCCACTGAATACTGGGCTTTGAGGCCGTCTAGGCCTGGAGATGTTTTTCTGAGGAAATTTAAATAAGAGGACAGGGTCTTGTCTGTGGCATCCGGAGAAAACTCAAACACATAGGTTCTGACCGGACTTTTGAGCCTTGAACGGGCTGCTGTGCAATTGGTCAAAGGAATAGAAAACACAACAATCAAAAATAACAGCTTTATCTGATGACAAAACACATCATTTAATAATCTTTTTTTCATTGAACCTGTCTCCCACGGTTTATGCCAAGCATTTTTTACATTAATGACTAGATTTGAAGGGCCCCATGAAGCCGATCGTATAAATATCTTCATCCTTGTACAAACCAGACATTGTATATGTGTGAATTGTATTAACCCGAATTGTTCAGTTGGCTGCCTGGATTCGACGAAGGATGCCAAACTTTTTCGTCCTCCAAAAACTCGCCCAATGCTCACGGCATTGCGCTCGTTTTTGTCGTCGAAAAAGTCTCGGCCTACTTCGTCTCTGTCCGACGGCCCCAACTGAGCAATCCGGGTAAAAGGAAGATTTCTTTCTATATTATAGGTGAGATTAAGAGTATTTTCAAGTTATTTACTAAGGGCAAAAGCTACATAGTTACAAAGATAGGATTAGTTACAATAATATAACTTTTATTACTATCTATATTATTGGTTTCAATTAAGACTCTATAATAATCCAATAAAGCACGGGATTTTGGCAAAGGGACGGTCACAGATTTCTCCCACCCCTGAAACGTCATCCAAACACTGCCATTTTGAATAATGGTGATCTTAAATGTTTTTTTTCTGTCCAAAAGCACCTTGAGCTGCGCGCCCGGACGCCAAATGACCTTCCCCCCTGACAAGGCGGTCTGATCCTGTGAAACGATCAACCATTTCTTAAGGTTTAAGCCTGGCCCTTGCCTATGACGCATGGTGGGATAAAAACACCCCTTTTGAAAAGCCTCTGACACAGATGATTTGGTTTTCTTCTTCACCCAAAGAACATTCCTGGCTTGATAAATATCCAGCCCGACCCCGGCTTCCTCTCCGCAATCCTGCTCGGCAAAACACCAGACAGGCGCAGAACGCTGCCCGGCAGCGTATTCTGTGAGCACCTGATCCCACACACCCCCTGCGCCAATCACCTCATCATCTGACAAAAGAGATGACCCAAATCCAAGATACCCGGTGGTTTTTAAAAGCGCCTGCGGATAAGGGTCTGTCTGCTTATACACTGACCTGAAATACTTTCTGGTTTTTTCTTCTTTTGTTGAAGCCGGATGCGCCCACACTGTCCAACCGCCTTTTTCACGGACATAATCAATGAGATGCTGAGAAAAAGCGTATTCGGTTCCATGAACAGATTCTTCCATAACCGGAAGTCTGTGAAAAGGCCTTTGGTTAAGCATCCAGAACAGACCAAAAACAACCACAAGCAAACCCGCCGGCCATCTGACCATCAGCGCCAAACCGCTCACAACCGCCAAAAAAGGCAGAATTATTTTTGTCCAATCCCATTCACCTGCATGTGGATTTGACATCACAGGCAAAGACACAATGTCTTCTTTTTTTGTCAATCCATAGACCAGCAAATGTTTCTGTGAATTGTGCACAACCAACTGTCCTCTGGCAGGATGTCCTGAAAAAGAATATTCAGGCGTTATTTCCAAACCAGGCATTGTCATTAAATCCGGTGTTTGAATTTTGTCGATAATAGACAAATAAGAAGGTACGCCGAATTTCAATACACAAGCTTTATAAGACCACACCCGCAATATCCCGGGAAGCGGATCAAACCCATATTCCCATTTCTTTAAAAAATGATCCGTGGGAACAAGGACATCCACATCTTTTTTTTCAGCCAGAGAAGCCACCGCATGCAGAGAAGGATGCCGGGCAGCGCTCACATAAGAATGCACATGCGTCACAGCCGTCAATTGCTGCAAATCCTCATCGGATGATCCGGCCCATAACAATACGGGGAGAGGAAACAATAAAAGAAGGGTGACAAGAGGTGAGAGAATTTTTGATTTTATAAACAAAAAAAACATTATATTAATAAAAAGCGTTTTAAGTTTTTAAAATGCCAAATGCTAAATTTAATATGCTAAATTTGCAATTTCCTGTTCAGGGTATCATCACAATATCGCCCGGCCGAAGCTTCACATCTTTTTCTTTGTGCCCATCCAGGATATGAGCCAGGTTGACGCGCAGCACCTTGCTCTTTAAATCTTTCTGTCTGTAAATTTTGACGAATTTTGTCTTGGCATTTTTAAAAACACCGCCTGCATCTGCCACAAGCTGGGTGAGGGTGTATCCTTTTTTGTATTTGTAACCGCCGGGTTTTCTGATCCGGCCGGTGATGGACACCCTGGTTCTCTTAGGGCCTGCCGGCTCTCTCTTGACAACGCGCGGTTTCTCAGGCTTCTTTTTCTTGGCTTTTGGCTTTTTGGCCACGGGTTTTTTGTCTGCCACAGCGGGCACCGCCACAACCGGCTTTTTCGGAAGAGGCGGGAGATCCCAATCAGGCTCAGCGGGTTTTGATGGCTTCTTCTGCTCGGCTTTTTTCAACGGTTCTTGTTTCTTCTCAGCGCTTTTTTGTTTCACAGGTTTCTCTGAAACAGTTTCGGCTTTTGGGGTTTTTTGTTCCACAGGCGGTTGCACCCGGAGTCTTTTCCCTTCTCCGGCCTTGATTTCCTTCTTGGTTTTTTCAATTTCAACGGACACTTCATTTTCCGCACGCACAACCCTGTAAGCGCGTTTTCCCCGCATTTCCAAATACACACGCAGCTTATCCTGCCTGGCCTCAAAAACCGCCAGGGAAATAAGCGGTCCCTCATCAAAAAACATTTTTCGTTCTCTCTTCCACAACTTGTCCCGCACACCGGGGAAATCCACCGCCAAGAGGAATTGTTTGGGTTTTTCAGGGTCTTGAATTTGAAAGGCCTCAGGCACAACACGGCCTGTCACTTTCATCTTCACATTGAGAACAGCCGTCTCATCATGCACCAAAATGCGCCTTAATTCAGGCGCAGCGTTTTGAACACTGACGGATTCCTGACCGACAGGGACCTGTGTTTTGTCTGTGGTCAATGACTTTTGGGAAGGATTGCTTCGCTCTTTTTCCCACAACTGAATCTCTTTTTGCAGAGAACTCAGATCAAGTCCGCGTTTAAAATACTTGTTTTCCAATCGATAAAGAATATAAAGCCTGTCATTGGCATTCAAGTTTTCCCGGCGGGAGACCCGTTCATAATAAGACAGGTCATTCTGCAAATCCTTCATGGTCAGCTGCGCGGCCCGCACATTACCGACCCAAAAAAACACAAGACAAAACATTCCTATCAAACGAACCACGGATGAACACAGATGAACACGGATAGAATCTTTTTGACCTGAAAAAAGATGGGCAATCTCATAAGCAAAACGCCAAAAATATTGTTTTCGTTTGTTGTTTTTCATCTGTGTTTATCCGTGTCCATGCGGCTAAGTTTGGCCCCTGTTTGTAGGAAGGGGGCATCCGTGGTTCAATTTGTTTTTAACTTTTTCGGCTTGACTGTTAAAAATGACCGTCCCTCATTGGCTGTTCGGGGATTGTTGGGGTCACGGATCACTTTTCCGTCAACCAAAAAATTATAGGTGTAATCGCCCGGCGCCAAAGGCACAGGAATCGTCCATGTATGGTTTTTCCCTTTTTTCATAGGCTGCGGCACCCAATCATTAAAACTCCCGATAATCTTCACCTGGGAAGGCTTGGAATTGCGGTACGAAAACAAAATATTCCGTACAGCGCTTGTTGCAGGGAGCGCCATTCTTTTTCGCTGAAGAAGCTCAGTATACGCATCCTGCGGCGTTTCTGTTCGGCCATTGGACACTGCAGGCATTTGTCTATGAGGCTTAACAGCATGCGCCTGCTGTCTCTGCGCAGGCACAGGCGGCGGCGCAGACGCCAATTGCGCTTTGACCATTTGATAACGGTCCTGCATCACAAAAAATGCGCCCAGCAGAATAAAAAAATCCGCCAGCCATATCACCACAAAAGCGCGCCTGTTTTTAATCACAATCATGAGAGTTCCTCAAACATATTTTTGATTTTAGGTTTGCGATTTTTGATTGAAAAACATTGAAACAGATTGTCCACATGGATTAGACATCAACCTCTCCATAAAATCTGTGTTTTCAGGCCAGGGCACACGTCCCACACACACAATCTTTTCAATCAAAAATCGCAAATCTAAAATCAAAAATAAACTATGACGGTTTTGCCACCTCTGATCCGCCTGACAAATGTTCCATCATTTTCTGAAGCCCGTTCACTTTTTCTTTGACTGTTGTCAAGTCAGCTTTGTTCACGCTGGACAGCTGGGACACCAGCACCTTGATCTTATTCAATTCTGTTTCCAAATCCTGCACACGTTTAATCAGAGGCTCTAAAAAAGACGGCTGCAGGCCTTTTGTGGCATGCTTGTGCTCGGCAATTTCCAGGTTTGCAATGCGCTTGGTCAGCTCCAGAAAACGCGCTTCAAAAAATTTATTCAGTTCAGCGGTGTCTTTTTCCCCCAAGCCTGCAGGCGCATTGCTTTGAGGGCCAGACGCAGAAGCTTGCGGCGGTGCGGGCGCAGGCGCAGCCGGAGGCGGCGCTTTGGGCACAAGAGCGCTCATGGCTGACTTGCCTGCTTCCGTGGGCTTTTTCGTCTGCCCTTGTTTGTTGGCATTCTTTCGCGGAAAAGCCAAAACAAGCGCCAAAGAAAACCACATAAAAACAGCCAGGGTCACCATAAACACAATCAATGCTGCCAAAAAAAGCGGATCTCTAAATAAATATGACCATGTGTCCATGTATGTTCCTTATTACCATTTTTGATTTTCGATTGCCGATTTGCGATTTCAAAAAAATGGCTTGCTGCTGCCCTTACAGATCAGGCGTGTTCACCGATTTTTCAATCAAAAATCGCAAATCTAAAATCAAAAATCCATTAAAGTCCCTTCACCCACCACCGCTGCGCCCGCAATTCCATAAGCAAAAGCTTATCATCTGTCTGCACTTTTGTCTCATCCACGGCTTCGGCAATATAAGAAACAGGATGCGTGGTTAAATCAAACAGTTTGGGCTGAGACATGCGTTTGCACTTGGCATCCACAAGCACTTTGATCTTTGGCCGCGTGGGCACAGCCGGGTTCGTAAAAATCACCTTGGCAATCTCGCCTGTGTTTAAACGCACAAAAGACCCGGTGGGGTAAAGCGTCATGGCCTCAAAAAATTTCTTCACCAGTCCTTGTTCGAATTCTTTTTCATATTCATCCGTCAATGTCAGCAAAGCATGATGCGGTAAAAAACGCTCCCGCCATGAACGCGGATGCGTCAATGATTCATACAAATTACACAAACCCACTATACTGGCAAATTGACGCGTTTTTGCGGGCAAAGCTTTCTCGGAGAATTGAGGGTTTTTGGACAATGTTTGCGCATGCCCCAAAACACCTTCGGCTGTTCCCCTCAAATCTTTGTCCAGATTGGTGAACAATGTCAAGAGCTTTTGGCCATCCTCGGTATATTGCCGGACCTGCTTCATTTCTTCACTGGACAGCCGAATGGGCATGGAGATCAACGGCAAATAAACCACCATCCCAATATCATGAAGAAAAGCGCACACTGACAAAGCCCTCATGTCTTCTTGTGACAGATCAAGAGACAAACCCAGATGAGCTGAAAAAATTGTGACATTGGTGACATGAGCGAACAAATAATTATCAGGGGCTGACCGGTCTGCCAGGGCCAAAAGCTCCTGATTGCCGGATTGCAGCATAGACACCACTCTGTCCAGAATGTCATAAGGGACTTCTAAAACCTGATTCTCACCCGGCTCCTGAAGAACCCCGTACACGTGCCGTGTCTCAGCCACAGTCTGAGAATAAAGCTCAGTGGCCTCAAGCTCGTGTTCCTCCACACGCTTGCGAAGGTCTTCATCTGACGAAGAATCTGAATGTTCCGGCTCTCTGTCTTCCATAATAAATTCAAGTTCCAAATTCCAAGAAACAATAGCCAAACAAATTCCAAACCACAAAGGACACTATTTTTGCTGCTGTGTTTGTTTGATTGTATTGATTGTCTGCTGTGTTTGCTTCTGGTTCTGAATAATGTTTCGGATATTCTGCTGATTCATTCTTTGTGTTTGCAGCATTTGAAGAAGCATTTGATTCTGCTTCACCGCATCATCCACGCTCTTTTTCATTTGATCCTGAATCTGCTTTTGCTGTTTGGCCAATTCATCATTCGGGGCGGTCTCTTTTGTTTCTCCCTCAGCAGCTGCCGGCGTGCCTGCGCCTGACGGCTGAGCCGAATCTGAGGCCGGACCTGACACAGGCCCTTGCCCGGTGACAGCACCCCACAAACGCCCCCAAAAAGACGAGCCTGCCCCGCCCCCTGCAAAAACATATCTGACGCGATCAAATAATCTGCCAAAAAAACCTTTTCTCTTTTCTTTCTTTTGTGTGTCCACAGGCTTGGCTGTGTCTGGCTGCGGTTTGGCTGAGGATTGTTTTTGGGATTCTGTGTCTCCAGATGAAGCCTGCTGAGCCCCTTGCGCAGCCCCCCCCCCTTGCCGGCCGTCACCACTGCTTTCAGCGCCGCCCCCTTGGCCGCTGCCTGACCCAGATCCCATAGGCGCTTGCTGCTGCACATGGCTGCCACGCGAATGCAACACAAAATAAACAACAGCGGACACAGCACAAACAAGAAAAACAACAAACGCTATCCGCACATATTGATTTGTCATAAACCCTATTCCCTTAATTAGCTTGACTGTTCAGGTTTCTAAATAGTCTCCGGTGAAAAACTGTAGTTGCCCGATTCATCGGGCTCTTTAAATCATTTAAAAGCATTAAAAGCGCCCAATAAATTGGGCAATTACAAAATCCGGGACTTTTTCACCGGGAACTAAATAATAATACTTCTTTATAATATACAAAGTTTCTACTAAAATAAAAATAACTAATCCATTACCACACGCACTTGAATCTGGAAATTGTCAGGCAGCAAGGGCTGGAGAGTTTTCTGGGCTTCATCCGCTAATCTTTGGGCCAGTTCTTCAAGCTGTTTGATTTTCTGCGCACTGGGCTGTGGAGAAAGATGACTTTTGTCTATATAATATTCAAACAAACCGCTGATTTTTTGGCCTGTGCTATCAAGGCAGCCCTGATCCACATAGCGTGCAATGTCCGTGATGATCTGCGCTTTTTCCTTGGCCTCCTTGATGGGTTTCCCACCCATGGTCAACCCGGTTAAATCCTTGTAGACCTGGCTGAAGGACTGATAGGATTTATACTGCAAAACATCTCCTTTGTGATTGACGGCATCTGAGGCCTGCTTGATGACCCGGCCTGTTTTTTTGATTTCCATATATTTGGCCATGCCGGGCTGAACATCTTCCACGCGCCTGAGCGCTTTCGGCCCTTTGTCGCGAACCAACTCGCCTATTTTTCGGATATGATAAAGAGCGCCTTGTGTGTTGCTTCCACCCACAAGAAGTTCCCGCAGCAAACCGTTAAAATCAGGCTGCCGCATAAGCGCTTCGCGGGCTTGCGCATTTGGCACCAGTTTTTTAAATTGCGCCCACACCTGCTGCTGATCAGCCTTTGAGGTGATACCGGCCAATGTTGTTTTCTTTAAATCCGTCTTGCTCAATTGACTGAGCTCTTTCTTTTTCGCTTGAAAGGCCTTGATTTTTTTTTGGAGACGCGCCGCAGCCTGTTCTTTGGTGAGACTGCCTGACACTTTTGTTCTGGCGCCC
>JANQER010000303.1 GCA_028278255.1 Elusimicrobiota bacterium
CTGGGAGCTTCAATACAAAGACCTCAAATCTCCTTTTACCTCATACATCACCAAAGGATTTCAAGCTGAATCAACATGTGACTTGCGCTACACACGCAGTTCCTGGACCTATGCGTTCAAAGGCGAAGCCTGGCAAGCGCAAGAATCCATAGATTATGAACCGGCTGATCCTGCGCAAGACCGGAACGTGATCAAAGAGAGATCGTCTTTAAGTGTTTCTGTGAGAAAAAAATGGCTTTCCGGGTCTTATGTGCGCATTGGCACAGGATTTGTGAAGGCGCGGGGACAGAACCGTTTCACGAATCAGCCGGCCCTGCACAACGGGTATATTGTTTTGGATCGTATCGCTTATCTTTATTTTTACCAGGCGCTCAGTGCGCGCGCCGGGCTTGACTGGGGTTATGTGTACGACAGGCAATGGCAAAAAACATTCACAGGCCCAGCCATTGGCATGAGCGCGTGCTCCCAAAACCGCGGAAAATTCGGCTGGCAATACAATTTTGCCAATGGCGCGTCCTTCCGTGTCTTGGGCACAGTGGAGCTGGACCCCAATCAATCAGAAAGTTACATCTCCTTTGACGGCGGCACCATCCAGTTTCAAACAACCTTTTAAAAAAAACCAACCACAGAGCGCACAGAGAACGCAGAGAAAAAAAGGAGGAAAGGGTTTTATGATAAAAAACATTTCTTTTTTATTAATTATGTTGTTGTGCAGCGTGGCTTGTGCTGAACAAAGGCCGCATAAATTCGGGCACTATCAATATGAACAGGCAGAGGAATCTTTGCTGGTTCCGGCCGGCCAATACCGGGTTACCGGACGCATTGTGAAAATGAGAAAAGAGGCTGCCGCTGCTTTTCAAAAAATGACAAAAGCCGCTGAAAAAGAAAAAGTCTATATTGTACCGATTTCCGGTTTCAGAACATATGATTATCAAAAAAGACTTTTTAACAGGGCTGTGAAAAGATACGGCTCAGAAAAAAAAGCCGCCAAATGGGTGGCCCCACACGGTCATTCAGAGCATCACACAGGCTGGACATTGGATGTGGGGGACAAAGCCAACCCCAAAACCGATGTGGAAACAGAATTTGAAGACACTGATGCCTTCCAATGGATGGCCCAAAATGCTGCGGATTTCGGATTTGAACTCTCTTTCCCTAAAAACAATGAACAGGGGGTGAGCTACGAACCCTGGCACTGGCGGTACGTGGGCACCAAAGAAGCCCAAAAACTATTCAATCCCTAACCCGGATAAACCAAAAGTGTCGTTTGGCGTTTTTTGTAGCCCGCCGATTTATCGGCGTTTTTTTAACACACGCCAGTGCATTTTGCCTTTCCGGTTCATCCGGGTTAGATACGCAAAAAATGTCTTTAGAATCCCACGCCCACCAATATATACGGAATCGGCGCAAAAGTCACATCAGAATAATCATTCCCGCCTGACGGCTGCGCCAAAAACCCGGCTTCAACGGAAAAATAAGCTTTTTCCGCCATTTGCAATTGCAGCTCACAGCTGGCATTGACGGCAAACCCTTCAATATCAAACACAGGATAGTCAGAGGCGCTGATGGTTCTATACCCAAGACCAAGGCCTGGCTTGAGCGTGACTTTTTCCGACAAAAAATAGCGCGCTTTAAAGGTGCCGCCGTATTCAAGCATTTTGGGGTCAGAGTCTGGCACGCTGATATAAGTGCCTGAGCCTATGTGAAAAACTTCATTCTGATAGGGAACAGCGGATTGTTGAATATAAAAGCCCATTGAAAACTGAGGGACAAGATACCCGTCAAAATAAGCTTTTATCAGGGTGGAAGATTCTTTTGTGGCCTTAACGCTGTAATCAGAAATATTAATTGTCCCGCCAAACCAGGGCCCCACAGAAAGACCTATGTCAAACTTCTTGTCTTCAAAATAATTCGCATGAACAGCTTGACCGCTCATACAGGTGCACATCAGCAGAACAAATCCCGCAATGATTTTATTGGATCGCATAAGAGAACCTCCCTGTTTTTTTAGGTAATGTCAAAAACAAATCCCACCCCGGATAAACCGGAAATAACCAAATTCCAAGGAACAATAACCAAATAATGACCAATAACCAAGATACAATAATCAAACAAAGGCCAATTTCCTGGAAATGCAACCTCTCTTTTTTAATATCACCATTGATTGATAAATATGTTAGCAAATTGGTCTGCTTTTTAACGAGTCTTCAAAAAAAAAATTGACAAACAGCGCATGGATAACCTAATATGTGTGCACATACCAACAGCTGGAGAAGCCTGTGAAAGTCAGGCGCTGCCCCGCAACGGTGAAGGTTCTTTAAAGAACATAAGTCCGGTCTACAGCTCGCGGCCATCACATGAATCATGATTTTATGATTCCCTTCGCGGGAAGGACCACGCCATGACAGACCTCCGAACAGTTGCAGGGGGCTCTCATTGACAGCTCATCCATTTCCCGTGAACAGGGACAAGAGGATGGGTTTTTTTTATGCCTCTCATTTGGATAGACAGGAAAGGCAGAGAGAAATGACCAAATTCCAAGATACAATAACCAAATAATGACCAATGACCAAAAAACAATAACCAAACCAGAGCCAAAATGAAAAAAAATCAAAAACCATTCCTAAAAATACTTTGGGGACTATTTTATGCTCTTTTTTTGCCCGGCTTTTGTTTTGCGGCCCCCAGCCGCGTGGTGTCTCTTTTGCCGTCACACACGGAAATTCTCCGGGCGCTGAAAATGGAAAGCATGCTGATCGGGGTGAGCAGCGGAGAATCAAAAGAAGTGATGCCTTCTGTTCCCAGGGTGGGGGGCATGAAGCCCAATTGGGAACTGCTGGTGTCATTAGAGCCGGATATAATCTTGGGAGATGTGTCTCACCGTGCTTATCAGAAAACATTTCAACGCCTGAAACTTCCCATTGTTTATTTGTCTGCCACCCGTGCGCAGAGCATAGAAGATGTTTTTGAACTGGTGAAAGAAATGGCACACCTGATGAATTGTTCGGACAGGGCCCATGATTTGTTATTGATTTACAAAAAAAAACTAAATCAGTTGCAGGCACAGGCCCCCTCATTGCCTGTGTGCCGGGTCTATTTTGAAATTTGGCCCAAGCCTCTTCAGGCCTGCGGCCCGGCAAGTTTACAGGGGCATTTGATCAAGCGCATGAGAAGCGTCAATATTCTGCCAGACTCAAACAACCACATGCCTTTGATCTCCTTGGAATATGTGGCGGATCAAGCCCCTGACATTATTCTGCACACCGGTGTAGTGACGAGTGAACAAATCGCAAAACGGCCTGGCTGGGGAAAAATCCCTGCTGTTCAAAAGGGGCATGTGTACCAAGTGGACCAAGACAAATTCACCCGCGCCAGTCTCCGGATTATAGACGCATGGGCGCAATTGATCGCCATTGTAGAAGCTTATGATAAATAGAGTCATGGAAATGTTAAAAGCAAAACAACACGCGTTTTTATATGGACATTTTAATATTTGCCTTTCCAGAGATTTGGCTTTTGTTTGATTTATTGTTTCTTGGTCATTGGTTATTATTTGGTTATTGTATCTTGGAATTTGGTTATTTCCGGTGTGTCCAGGCGAGAAGCTTATGACAAATAAAATCATGGGATTACTTTTGGTGGGCATGGGCGCTGTGTTGTGGTCCCTGCACACCGGCAGTGTGGATCTTGATTGGCACAAGAACGGTTCATCCATCTTGTTCCAGATTCGTGTTCCGCGCGTGCTCATGGCAGGCATGGTGGGCGCGCTCTTGGCTTCTGTGGGATGCACGCTCCAGGCCCTGTTCCGTAATCCATTGGCAGATCCCTATTTGCTGGGTATTTCCAGCGGCGCTGCTCTGGGCGCTGTCACTGGCTTGGCTTTGGGAATATTTTTCCCGGTGCCCCTGGCATGCTTGGGCGCCATTGCCACGCTCGCCATTGTCTTATATTTATCAAAAATAGAATCCATGATCAGTGTGACCCTTGTGATCCTGGCTGGCGTGGCTGTGCATTCATTTACCTCAGCCATACTCACGCTCATATTGTCTCAAGTCTCAGGGAAGCATGAAACCACCGGCATATTTTTCTGGCTATTGGGCAGTTTGGACACCTTGCCGTACAAAACACTCATTCCTTTTGTTATGGGATCTGTTCTGGGCTTATTGTTTTTGTTCTTCTGGGCCCCGGCTTTAAACCTATTGGCACAAGGCGAAGAAACCGCCCAGTCTTTGGGAATCCCTGTTGAAAAAACAAAATGGATTCTTGTGCTCTTATGTGCGCTGCTCACGGGATTTGCCGTGACTTTTAACGGCATGATCCCGTTTGTTGGATTGATTGTACCGCATGCAGCGCGTTTGATTTTTGGCCATGACCACCGGGTGACTCTGCCCATGTCGGCTTTTCTGGGCGCCATGCTGGTCATGCTGGCTGACACTGTGGGACGCAGTGTTCTGTCTCCCCAGGAAATTCCCACAGGCGTGATCACAGCCCTGGCCGGCGCCCCGTTTTTCATCATTATCTTGCGTCGGGAAAGAAAAAAACTGTTGTAACTCAGATGGTCCTGTGTTTTTTTGTCATTTGTAATTGCCCAATTTATTGGGCTCTTTTCATCAGACAGAAAACAAATAAAAAAATGAACATACTTTCAGTCAAAAACATTCATTTCTCATACGGGTCTGCCAATGGGAACGGCCACAAAAAATTCTCATTGCAAAACATTTCTTTTGACATCCCCTCTGGCGGATTATTGGGGATATGCGGCCCCAATGGCAGCGGCAAATCCACTTTGCTGAGGCTTTTGTGCGGCGCCTTATCTCCTCGGGCAGGCGAAATTTTGCTCAATGGAAAACCTCTCAATCAAATCACACACAAACAAATCGCCTGCGACATTGCCCTGGTGCCGCAAGAAATCTCATCTGTTTTCTCATTAACAGTGGAACAAATGGTGTGCCTGGGCTTTTATCCGCGCACTTCCTGGTTTGGCTGGCGCACAGCCGTTTACAATGACACCTTAAAAAACATCTTGATTCTCACTGACCTCTGGGACATGCGGCATCGTCTCACATCGCACTTGTCAGGCGGAGAACGCCGCCGGGTCTTGCTGGCCCGTGCCCTGGCCCAAGACCCCAAACTTCTTCTTTTGGATGAACCCACAGCGCACTTGGACCCGCGCCATCAAATGGAAATCGTGCAATTAATCGAAAAACTGCGAAAACAAAAAAATCTGTCCGTCATCACTGTTCTGCATGATTTGAATTTGGCCTTGGACTGGTGCCCTGAAATAATGTTTATGAAAGAGGGCCGCGTGCTGGCCAAGGGAAAAACCAAAGAGTTCTTAACGTCTGAACTGCTTGAAAGAACATATGATATCCCTGGAGACATGATGACGGATTCAAGAACCAATCAAAGATTTATTCATTTTACTACGCTGTAGTTTAACATTCCCTGCAGCTGCCCGATTCATCGGGCGTTTTTCTAAGCTGCAGTTTAACATTCCCTGCAGCTGCCCGATTCATCGGGCGTTTTTCTAAGCTGTAGTTTAACATTCCCTGCAGCTGCCCGATTCATCGGGCGTTTTTCTAAGCTGTGTTTTAGCATTTCTCGTAGCTGCCCGATTTATCGGGCGCCTTTCCCTCGATGATGCTAAAACATGACCAATATAAATCAATAATGGAGGAAAACAATGGCAACAAAAAAAAGAATAGTATGTTTAGCAATGGCATTTGGAATAGGAAGTGTGGGGGCGCTGGTTGGCGCTGAGCAAGGCGCTCAGCAGCCTCTTTTCCTGTCTCTGGCCCGCCAAGCCCAGCCCATGGGCCAAATGCCGTCCAATATTTCTGTCATCACAAAGGAAGACATCCAGAAATCAGGGGCTCAGACTTTGGATGAAGTGCTTGACTCTATGCCTTCGTCAGACCAAAGCCGGTCCGGAACCCTGGGGTCGTTCACCACGTTAAGAATGCGCGGGGTGCCTTCTTCTTCCCAAGTGCAGGTCATTGTGGATGACCGGCCTGTGGGAGGCATCAGCACACAATTCACAGACTTATCGCAAATCCCTGTCAACCATATTGAACGCATTGAAATTGTCCGCGGCGGGTCATCTGTTTTGTACGGGGCCAACACCATTGGCGGCATTGTGCACATCATCACCAAAAAACACACAGATGAAAAACACGCCCATTCCTCTATCGGATACGAAAGCCGGTCTTTCAAATCACAGGTATACAAAATGGATTTGGGCATGAAGAAAAAAGGCTTTGATGTGTATGTCAATGCCAACAAATACTTCACCAATGGGTTTCAGCAAAATGCAGACAGTGAAAATGAAAGCCTGTTTGCCAAAGCCGGGTACACATTCAAAAACAGCGCACGCATATCCCTGGACTATTCACGGACAGACCATGAAATCGGCGATCCCCAAGGCACCACACTGCCGCCTGGTCAATGGGACGGACACAAAGAACACTTTGCCGTGAACACCCAAGCCCTGGTCAGGCAGGACATTGACACAGGCAGTTTCAAAACCACTTTCCCCTTGGGCAGTTTGGCAGTGGTGGAAACCACTGTGTACGGATCAGAACAAGATTATGACTATTTCCCCACAGAGCATGACAAAGCCTCCTATTCTTTTTCAAACAGCATTGTGGGCAATGACACCAGACTGTTTTTCGGAAAAAACTGGATGGCAGGCGCTTCTTATCAAAGAGAAGAGCAGGACCTCATCACAGTCCAAAAAGTTTCTCACATCACCAACTGGGGCATGTACTTGCAAAAATCATTCACCTTTGGCCCATGGGACCTGATCCCGGCCCTGCGCATGGACCACCACAGCACATTCGGGCATGTGTACAATCCCAGGCTCACCACAGTGTATCATTTCACGGACAACGTCAAATTCTCAGCCAATGCCGCGCGTTCCTTTCGCGCGCCGTCCTTTTTGGAACTTTTTTATGAAAGCGCCTGGTTCAACGGGAACAAAGATTTGCGCGCTGAAACAGCCTGGACTTATGACGTGGGCACAGAATATGCGCCTTCAGACAAAACCAACATCAAAATCACTGGTTTTTACACACGCATCCGTGAACGCATAACCCCCGCCATGACCACTTATGTGAATGCCCCACATGCTGAGCTCAGCGGCATTGAATTTGAAAGCACATACCAATTGCTGGACAATGTCTCAGCCCGGACAAACTATACCCATCAAAAAGCCATTGGCAATTCATTGGCTTCTATACAGCATGTGCCTCTGAGACTCACCCCCAAACACTTGGCCAATTTCCAATTGTCCTGGCAAGCCAAAAATAATTGGACAATCACCAACGCGCTTCAATATGTGCATAAACAGCACCAAAAAGACGGAGAAAAAGGCATTGAACTTCCGTCTTATGCGCTGTGGAATGTGCACATCAGCAAAAAAATCCTGGGCGCTGACCTCTTTTTCCAAGCCAAAAACATCACCAACAAACGGTACGCAGAATCCTTTGGACTGCACCCGGTGACATATGCCACCACCTGGCAGCCCCAGCCCGGCCGCACCTATTCCGGCGGCGTTACCGTTAGGTTTTTGGACTAAGACCCCAAACCGGAAATAACCAAATTCCAAGGAACAATAACCAAATAATAACCAATGACCAAGAAACAATAATCAAACATAAGCGCCTATAGGAAGCCGGTTGACCCATCAAACCACGATAGGCTTCGACCAAAATGCACAACTTTGCGTAAAAGTCTTGACTTTTATGCAAAGTTGTGCTAAAAAGTCGATATGAAGAGATATTTAGAGCCGTATTTACTCAATGACCTAAAGAAAAAAATGGTTTTTGTGACTGGACCGCGCCAGGTGGGGAAAACGTTCTTAACCCGTTCCTTGATGCCTGGATTTCAAAATCCCATGTACTTAAATTATGATGATATTGAACACGCCTCTGTTATCCGCAAACGCCTTTGGCCTCAAAACAGCGACATAGTGATTCTGGATGAGCTTCACAAAATGAAAAAATGGAAATCATTTATCAAAGGGACTTTTGATACGCGGCCTGAAAAACAAAATTACCTTATCACAGGCAGTGCACGCTTGGAAACCTTTCGTCAAACAGGCGATTCCATGGCTGGACGATATTATCATTATCGCTTGTGCCCTTTGTCAGTCAAAGAACTTTCATCGGATTTAAAACCTTATGAAGCTGTTTCAGCGCTCAATACATTAGGCGGATTCCCGGAACCCTTTTTTTCCGGATCGCTCCAGGAAGCCAGGCGCTGGAGAAGGCAATACTACACGGATTTGGTCAGAGAGGATATTTTAGATTTTAGCCGGATTCAAGAGGTGCGGACAATCCGGATTCTTTTGGAAATGCTGCGAAAGCGCGTGGGATCACCATTGTCTTATACTTCCTTGGCCAATGATCTTCAAATAGCGCCGAATACAGTCAAAAAGTATATTTCTATTCTGGAAAGCTTGTATATAATATTCCTCCTTCGGCCGTATCATCACAATATTGCCCGCTCACTTCTAAAAGAACCCAAAGTCTATTTTTATGACACTGGTTCATTGGAGTCAGGCGAAGGAGAAAAACTGGAAAACACAGTGGCTGTCTGCTTGCTGAAACATGTTCATTTTCTTCAGGACACGCAGGGGATGGACATTGACCTTCATTATCTAAAAACAAAAGACAAAAAAGAAATCGATTTTGTCATGACTCTGGACGGTAAAATTCATCAATGCATTGAAGTCAAGCTGTCCGATGACACGCCTGCGGCTTCTCTTAAGCACTTTTTGAGTTATTTCCCCGACAAACCTCAATTCATACAACTCGTCCACAACCTGCGCGTCAAAAAAGATATGGACAATATCTCTCTGCGTTCAGCCGGTGAATGGCTCTCTCAGCTCGCAGCTTAATTTTTGCTCTGGTAATTATACAAGCAGTTTAAATTGACTGAATAGAAGTAATGTTGTCTACAACAAAGACCAATGACAATTGACAACCCCGGGACCTATCAGGCCGGATTCCCTTGATTGGCTGATCACAAGGCAACACATAGGAATATTTTTGCTTGAGCAAGTGGCGCAGCAAAGTTGTTTTACCGGATTGTCTGGCGCCCGTCAAAATCAGAGCCGGGAATGATTGAAGAGCGGATTTTAAACGTGTTTCAATCGAGCGTGAATTATACATAAAACTATTATAAAGTATAGCTTTATAATAGTCAGCATGATTTCGTTGATATGGTTAACCCGAATCATCAGTTGGCATGGGTTCACGCTTTTTGTTGTTTGTTTGGCTTAAATTTCACGTTTTTTAAAGATGTATATTGATTTTTATCACGTTTTTGGTATTACAAGAGCATGAAACGCCAATTATACGAACATTTGATGATGTGGAAAAAATCCAGCAGCAGAAAGCCTCTATTGCTTCAAGGGGCCATACCGCATTTCCCAGCCCTTTCGTTTTGATCCCTCAAAGCCGCGCCAAAATTTAGTTAATTGGGGCCTGACCCAAGGGACTGCTGCGAAAGTCAGGCGTGATGAACTTGTCTCCCCTCTCACGTTTACGGGAGAGGGCATCGAGCCTTTGGCTCGAAGGGTGAGGGCGGTGTCAAGGAAAGAGTGGGGGGAACGATAAAAGGTAAAGTATTTGTATGAAACGAAACTGAAGTGATTGGAACCGGTGTCTGTGGGTGGGGTGGGATGATACCATTTGACCTTCAATATGACTTTTATTTTCACTGACACCGCCCTCATCCGGCCCTTCGGGCCACCTTCTCCCGCAAGCGCAAGCGGGAGAAGGGAGACAACTGATTTTCAATCCAATATCGTAACTGCTCAGGTCCTTTCATGTTTTATGCGTAATTGCCCAATTTATTGGGCGCTTTTAAAGATTGTTGACTGGTCATCTCTGAAATACGCCCGATAAATCTAGCCATATCCGGCTTTAGACGGAGGGCAATTACAAGGACCTGAGCAGTCACCCAATATCCCCCTAAATTTTTTAGTTTTTTAGTTAATTTAGTTGGGGTCTGACCCCAATATGTTTTTACAACTTTTTTACAAGTTGTTAAGGTTTTCTTAAGATGGAATCTGTATAATTATTTCATTGATTCATTGTAGCTGCCTCCCGCTAGACAACAGCGGGCATGGATTTATTAGGCGTATTTTTTGATGATTTTTTTATTTTCCGACGGGAGGGAATATATGTTACGCAAAAACACACTGACAACAATTAAAAAAACAATAGCAGGTGCAATGGCTGTGACGTTTGCTTACACCACAATATCAGCGCCTTTGGCTGAAGCCAATTTTTGGAATGAGCGCCGCAAAGCCGTGGAAAAGAATGGTTATGCACAAAATGGGAATGGTTCCCATGCACAGAACCAGTATGCCCAATTGCCCAATGGCTTAAGCCACCTGAACAATGCACTCCCGTCCATTACATCAGGGTCCATGCTTGAGCAAGTCGGACAAATCCCGCAGGAAATCCCTGGCATTAAAGATTTAACCCCTCAGCAGAAACAACTTAAAAAATTGCCTTCATGGCTCACTTCCCTTCCTACTATATATGGCGACATCAGAGAAGTGCATATAGCAAAGGGCAAAGAGCAATCCCTTCCGACAAACAGGGACCATGGCTTAGCAGCAAGGAGGGCAAAGGGTGAACAACCTTTGGTGATTCATATTCAGGATGTGCATGGATATTATGACTCACAGAAAAACATTGCCAGCATGATTGAACATATGGCTGGGAGCAAAGGGCAAAGAGCAATCCCTTCCGACAAACAGGGACCATGGCTTAGCAGCAAGGAGGGCAAAGAGAACAAACATCAGCCATTGTTGGTGGCATTGGAAGGGGCTGCGGGTGCGTTTGATTTGGCGCCGTTTCGCGAATTCCCTGATAAAAAATTACTCAGCGATGTCTCTGACTTTTTGCTGAAAGAAAACATGATTGCCGGCCCTGAGCTGGCAGCCTGGAACGGCAAAGCAGAAACCGAACTTTGGGGCGTGGAAGACCGCGATCTGTATTTGGCCAATGGTCAGGCGTACAAAGATTTTCTCCCTTATGAAAAACAATTAAACGCTGAAATAGACAAACTCACACTTTCACTGAATCAAATCAAATCCAAAGTGTACACCCCAGCGCTCACCGCCCTGGACCAAAAACAAACCGCGTACCATGAAGACAAAATCGGATTAGGTCAATATGTGCGCTTCTTGTCTAAGAGCAAAGGGAAACAATTGGCCCACCACAAAAATTTGTCTCTATTTCTTGAAACATTAAAAACAGAAGAATCCCTGAATTTCAAAAACGTTGAAAACGAACGTGCCCAGTTGATCCACCGCCTGGCATCTGCCCTGTCCAAAAAACAAATGGAAGCTCTGGTGCAAAAGAGCATGCATTACCGCATGGGGCATATTTCTTATGCCGGGTACTATGCGTATTTAAAAGCTGTTTGCCGGAAAAATGGCGTTGATCTGCGCAAATACCCTCAAATGGATAAGTACATACAATATGTGCTCAATGCCGAACGAATCGAAAAAGAACAAATTTTCGTGGAACTCAAGACCCTGGAAACAAAAGTCCAAAACAGCCTGATCAAAACAGACAAACAAAAAGCCGTGCATGACATGAGCTGTGATTTGACTTTGGTCAAAAAACTCACCTCCTTCACCATGAGCCCGGATGATTGGACAGGTTGCGAGAAAAACAAAGAACGAATTCTTTCCTTGCCGGCAAGAATTCGAGAAATTGGAAATTCGAAATTGGAAATGGGAAAAGGCCAGCCTGTGTTTGCTTCTATGATTGAGCCTGGAATGCGTTTCTGCGAAACAGCGATTAAGCGCAATGAGGCATTAATCAATAATTTGATGTCGAAACTGAATAACGTTTCAAATCAAAAATCAAAAATCAAAAATCAAAAATTACAAGAACCGCATGCTGCGGTTCTTGTGGCCGGCGGTTTCCATACCCCTGGCATGACAGCCCTTTTGAAGAAGAGCAACATTTCTTATGTGGTCATCACCCCTCAAATCAAAGAAATCAAAAAAGACCATGACTATTTAGACTTCCTCCGCCACAAAACCCCTTTGGAAAAGATTTTCACCACTGAAAAAATCACTTATGCCCCGCCAAAGCAAATCGGCGTGCTTGACCCGGTGGCAGATGATGTGTCTGGCGCACAAAACAGCATGGCGAGTATACTGGCGGTTGTGGCTAATGTGCGTGGCATTTGGATGCCCCAAATGCAGCTTGCGGTTGAGAGGATGACAGGATTTTTCGTGCACGTGGCAGAATCCGTGAAAAAAGCCGGAGTTGCATTTGTCACAGTGGTCTCAGAAAAAGGCGGACAAGCCGTAAGCCGCGTCAAATTTGTCCTAAGCCCCAATGACAAAGCCGTGGCCGCAGCTTTGCAAGCCATGGAAGCTGCAGACTCCATGAGCGGCCAAGTCGGTGACACCCATGTAGCTGCTGTCAAACAAGACGTTTATGAGGGCTTATTCACCAAAATAATATCAGCTCTGTCCAGCGTTCAAACACAGATTGACGCCGGATTCCAAAAGATCAGCTGGTTCGCAGCCGCCCCGCTTCTGGCCTTTTTGCCGGAAGCTCTTCAGGATGACGGCATAAGCGTAATGGACTGGATAGGCATCATATCTTTCTCTACAATTATGGTGACATTGTTTTTTGTGTTGTTGGTAGCTCTATATATGCTGGGTGTATTAACTGTTGAACGTATTAAAAGCAAAAACATGACTGCGGTTGCTTCTAAACCTGGTTCACTGACACGCCTAAAAAAATGGGTCAAAAAAATAGCCCCTCGAAATTTTTTCATACAACTTTTACTTCTCCCGGTGTTTGGATTGTTCTCTACCCCAGGCGCAGGCATCTCTGGCAAATCTCCTGACAATAAAAACGTTGAAGACAGGGTATCTTTAGAGAAGGCAGTAAATCAAGTTTACGGAATATATGGGTTGACTGAAGACGGTTTTAAAAGAACAGTCAGGCGTGCCAGATACTATGCCCGCAGAATTCAGGAGCTGGGAATTCATGAAGACAAAAACGATGAACAGCTTCAAGCAGAAGTGGAGAAATGGTTGGAGGATGAAATCCGGGTAAGGGATGTCTTTGAGCAGCCAATTGGGAGCAAAGCCAATTATCTGATTGTCATGGATCTGACACAGGGAACAAATCTTAGAAATATTTTGGCCTATGAAGAGTCAAATAAAAGCTTAAGCAGGAAAGATTTTATTCAAGAAATGGGCGGTCAATTGAGCAATGAAATTGAACTTATGCTTATTCGTATGGCGCAGATGGGAAATAAAAAAATCAAAAAGATTGGACGGTCCTTACAAAATAAAGCATTGATGGCTTCTATTGTTGACTACTACTCAAGACCTTATGTATTAACCACAGATGATCCCAATAGAGTCTGGACACGCGGAAGCAAGTTGTGGGGAGGATTAAAAGGGAATCAAGGCATTGGAGTGTATTGTGATTTGCCTCAAGAAGCCAAACTTTTGTCAGCGCAATTTATCAAAGAAAAAGAAGCCATGAGCGGCTCTGATGAAAAATTTGTAGGTGAGGGTTTGCTGGACTTTGAAAACAGGGAAATGTCTACGCTTGAACCAATGGCAGGTGTTAATGAGCCTGTTTCAGCCTATCAAATAGCTTTATTGTTCCCCCAGGCATTGGGTGAAGACGCTTATGACCGTTTTGACGGGTATAAGCCTTTTACAGTTAAATATTTGGTCCCAGGGCTTGGTATTTCAAATCAGATTCACACTGATTTTGGAGATTTCATGAAACCTGAATCATTTGTGCCGCTGGCTGTTCATCCAGAGCATGGCGCTGTGGCTTTTGGCCTTAAACCAGGCACGACTAATGAGGTGGTTGACAAGGCTTTTGATGCGGCGGAAGAAGATGATTTTCTTCCATTGCTCAATATACTTAATGTGTTGAAAGCAGATGATTTAAACCCGGGAGATTTGGTGAATGTCAACCCCTATGCCATGCATACAGCAGGTTGTCTTGATCTGACTTTAGAAGACAAAGTCTGGCTGGAAAAAGTCATTAATCACGGGATGGTGAATATATTGGAAGTGGCTTATAACCAATTGAGCCAGCCGAATGAAATAGACCGGGCCACATTCAGGGTCAGCGACCCCTATGTGAAACTTGGGCAAAGACTATTGGGAATACAAGTATCAAACAGGCATATTGATACCCAGCTGGTCAGGCCATTTATAAGTAAACTGAAGCGTATTTCTCCTGAGGAGTCAAAAAGAAAGCCTGAAAATACAGAACAATTTGGAAATTCCACAAGCCAGCATCATGAAATCAGCTCGCATTATCATATCCATATTATTCAATTGAATGATAAACCTGTCGTGGTCACAAAGAATCCAAAAGAGAGCATGATGGGAGAGACTGTGGTGGCTCTTGGGAAAATTGATCCCAATGGCACAGAAGAGCAGAATAGGGCAAACAGAGAAAAACAGAAAATTCAAGTCACATTGACATATACTGAAGGTCCTCTTATGGGACGGCTTGAGACCATTGTGCTGAAACGCGGAGAAGGGCTGCGCATCCCCGCGAATTTTAAGGGGAAATATAGTGTGAAAGCGCTTGGTCAAGATACTTGGGCTGTGCGTGTGTCAGTGCCTCAAAGCGAACCTTCCGCACATGAATTGTTTTTGAGAGAGGGAATTGAATCAAAAACCCACAAGTTTACCAGTCATATGCTTATTGAGGACATTGTTATGCTGCTTAATAAAAAAGATGAAGGCAGCCGGGCAGAGGCAGCGAATAGGCTCATGAAGCTTGAAGATGATGAATTAGACAATTGCTTATATGCTATTTACGTGCGCTTGATGGCGTTGTATGAACAGCAAGGGGTTGATGTGGCAAGTCGTTTTGAAAAGGACGAAGCATTCTTCAGGGATGTCATTCACCGGTTTTATATAAGACAGTTTAATCTTTATGAATCAACCGATGTGGATGGCCAAACAGAATCAAGGATCAAAAGCCTGAAACAAAAAGCAGTCAAAGAATTCTATGTTTCCAGATGCAATGAATTAATTGAAACTTTAAACACCTCTGATTTTAAAGAAAAACGTTTTAACCATTACTTGAACACAAGCTTCATAAAACTTATTGAATATGCAAGAGAATTAAATGATGCAGATTCTCAGGCGCATGCCCAAACCATTATCACCAATGCTGTGCAGATTGCGTGCGGAATAATGGAGGAAAAACGCTCTGGCGCGCCCAATCATTTTGCCAAACTGCGGTTGACCACTGATAAAGAGATGCTCATGTCAGGGACTGAGGGAGAACCTCTAAGCTTTTTGCTTGTTCCTAAAGTAAAAGGGTTGGAGACAACAAATAAAGATGGCGGCCCCGGAGTTTTCTGGCGCAGGCTTGAAAACGGCAAATCAAAGATGGGCATGGATGAGGCCGCTTCTATGTTGGCTTACACCATGATCCATGATGGCAACTATAAAGGCCTCACCCCTTTGCACACCACAGCCATGCTCCCAGCCATTAATGGCCACAAAACCAGCAATGCGCCCAAAGGCGAAGAAGGCCATGACCAGGTCAACGAAGAAGGGAAGCCGGTTATTGATTTTAAATTTTTGGTTTACGGCCGAATTAATCAAGACGGCCAGGTCTATAACAAAGGCGAATATTTCCTGGCCCTTCCCAAAAACAAAGACACCATTATCAATGAAAACCCAGACGGCGTCACAGTCTTCCATGATTTTTCCGTGGAAGTCACTGAAGAGCAGGCTAAGGCGTTGTCTTTAAAGGGTTTTACAGAAAAACAGCGCATGCAATTTATCAACCAAACGCAAAAAATAATCCAGAGCAACTTGGATACTCATAACAGGGGCATGGCTGCGGCTTACGCAGACGCCAGGGCTGCAAGAAAAATCCAAGACACAATCAATGCCCTTGTCAATCTGGCCAATAAAATCTCAGAACAAGATGAAAATAGAATGACAGAAGACTCAAAGGAAATTATTGCCTTGTTGAAACAAAATGAGCCGCTGGAAGCTTATCACGCATTAATGAATTATGAGGGTTATGTGGGAGATGTGGTTTTGGTTTTACAAAAGTTGTTAGGGTTAAATTCAAGAAAAATAATTGTTGATATAGAGTCAGGCGAGATGAATCAACGCTTGAACAGTTATATATCTTTTATTAATTTCGTTCAGGAATGGACACAGGAAAATAGAAACGAACGTGACAAGGATGAAATAGAAAAAATAAAAACAGCATGTGTATACACAAAAGGACTCATCGCTTCTTTTGCTTTTAATGTGGCTCAACAAGCAGGGGCGCCCGCAGGAATTGAAACCTATAAAGCATTAAACACACATTTAAGTGATGCTGAGAAAGCTGGTATTGCGGAGAAAGTTGTAAATATATTATTACGTAGAATAAGTTCTTCCCCCGTTGACAAGACTGTTGTGGATCGTGTAGATATGGTCAAAAAAATAAAGGACAAACGTATTCCACAGGTCCTTGCGTTTCTGGCTGAATTAAATGCTTGGGCAAAAGAAGACGGCTTTGAAGGCTCAGAAACTATATTGGCCTCCATTGCTGCTGTCAAGCAACAGCTGCAACCTGCAACCCAACAAGTTTCCAAGGAAAAAGAAGCCCAAGAAGCCCCCGGCATATTCAAAGGCAAGCCGTTTGAGAAAACGCCTCTGCATGAATTAATCCCCGGATTGATAAAAGCCGGAAGAGCAGATGAAGCCGCAGATGTCATGGCTGATGCGCTGTGCGAAAGAACCAATTATGATTTTATTACGAAGGACTTGAGGAAGCGATATTTGAAAGACATAGATGACACGCAAGTCGCAGCTCTTTACACATCTGCTTTCAAAGCTTTGTCCGGCAAAGCTGATAAATTGGCTGATGCTATTTTGCAGGATCGCACAATGCACCATTATGTCATGGCTGTTCTTTTAAAGGATATGCATGATTGGGAGGATTCCAACAGCCGGCATTTATTTAATGCATATGAAGCCGTGTACAAAGCATTATTCCAAAAAACCAGATCATGGGATTTGGAAAAAATTCAACAATATGCAGTCAAAGCCGATTCATTTGTCGAAAAATTTTCGCATATTTATCTTCAAGCCTTGTCACATGCCAAAAAAAGAAAAGAATTCCCTCGCCCGGTGAGTGTTGGTTTTGCCAATTTAGGCGCCACCATTAACACTAAAAATCCTGGTGAAGTCATCGAATACTTTGAACAACAAAATTCATTAATGATAAAACTCATGACCGCCCGCCAAGCCATGCCTGAAGGCGCTGTTGTTTTTTATCCGTCTTTGGCACAAGGGGAGTCTCAGACATTTGAAGTGGAAGGTTCGCCGCAAATGCCGGATCATTATTTAACAGTGACCAGCAATAAAGACGTTCGGATCGTGGTGGAAGCCAAGCGGCCTGGCGGGGTCTGGTGGCAGGTGGAGAGCGTGAAACTGAATGCCAACCAATCAGACACACTCTTTCTCACAGCTGGATTGCTGCCTTTCAGAAAGTTTAATGATGAATTGATCCCAAGCTTGCCCATGGGCTCAAATGAAATCCGCGTGACAGCTGTTGAGTTGAAAGGAAAAGGAAAGGCCGATATTCAAATGGAATTGTCTGACCAGCCCGGGCAAGAGCCAGACCAGGCCAAGCTTTCTCAGAAAGTCAAATTCAGAGATATTGGCTTAACTTTGCGGCACAAAGTAGACAAGGACAAAAGACCCACAAAAGAATTTACCAAAGATGAACTGTTTTTCCCGCAAGCTGGAACAAGCGGGTTTCGTGTGGATTTGGCAGATTTCACTGATATGCAAATCTATGCAGGACTAAAAGCCACTATTGAAGATTTGAAAGAAAAAGGTCAGATTGTTAAAGGAGAAAAAATTCCCTTGCCTTTGGCAGGCGACCGCCGGCCCACCACCACGCGGGTCATGATTGCTTTGTCAAAAGCCATTACAGACGCTGGATATGATGTGGAATATGTGGGACGTTTGCCCACTCCGGCTCTCACTCTCTATGGGCTTTATAAAGAAGCCATGTCAGTGATGTCCACTGTGAGCCATAACCCGATTCAGCATAACGGCGCTAAAGCAAACAAATTTAACGGGGAATTGCTGCGCGCTGATATTATGTCCATTCAGGACCGGTCCAATGAGATTTTAAGAGATTTCCTGAATATGCCTGCCAAAGACATGCTTTTTGACAGGCACGGACGTTTAAGAAAAGATCTGGTTGAACAAAACAAAGCCATTGAAACAGTAAAACAGCAATATGAGACCAAATATAATTTTGAAAAACTAAAGAGAGAAAATCAGATTGAAAAACAAAAAAATCACAAAGATTGGGGCGTACGTGCTGCAGCCCTGCTGGTGGAAGATATTATGGCGCGGGATGGCCTGTCTTTCAGCAAAGCTTTGGAAGAAGCCAAGACATTTGACGGAGATTATGCGCCCATCAGCCGGGACGGTACATCTTTAAGTCGCGATGCTGAAGTGCAATATATTGAACGTTACAAAAAAATGTTCCCAAAAGACAGCTTGAAAAAAGCAGATGGGTCCCCAACCACCATGGTGCTTTACCGTTATATGTCTGTGGGATTTAATGTCAAGCTTGCACAGCGTATTTTGGAAAATGCCGGCGCCCGTGTGATCGAAGTGGGCAAGGATGAGATATTTGCGCCTATTGACACAGAAGCTTTGGAAGATCAGCATTTGGAATTGTTCCAAAAAATCGCTGAAAAACTAGCAAAAGGACAGCTTGAATATGTGGAAAACGGGCAAAAGAAAACAACCCCTATAAAAGTAGATGTGGTGGCCACAAAAGACGGAGATGATGACAGGCCTTTGGTGGTTGGCGTTAAGCATGACAAAGACGGCGTTCGCACACGGTTTATTCCCGGCCAAATGGTGGTGGCATCAGCCGCTGTTCATTTAAAAGCCAGAGCTTTGGTTTTGGCTGCTAATGGCGGGCATCCTGAAATGGCTGATGTGATGAATAAAAACGTCAAAGGCATGAAAGTGGTTTATACGCGCGTGGGATCTCCTGAAGTCGTGGAAATGATGAAACAGTTGATAGAAGAATTTTCCCAGGAAGATGCGGAAAAAGCCGGGGCTGACTGGAATGCCTTGTCAGAATCTGAAAAAGACAGTTATCGGCAGCAGGTGCGCGTGGTGGGTGGTGAAGCCAATGGCGGCACTATGGTGAGTTATGTGATGGAAGACGGTGAAATCATAGCCATGCCGCTTTTAACACGCGATGCCAATTTGCCAATGCTGAGCGCCTTAACTTTGGCGGCAAAGAATAATGTGAGTGTTTTTGATTTGCAGGAATCCATGGGTTTTACCATGGACGCTTATTCCGGTTTGGTGGATTATGAAGGTGATTTTAAAACCATGGGCGCAGCAGTGGCTGCTTTGAACCGGCCAAAATCTGATGTCACGGAAATGATTTTGAATCATGAGGCCAAACTCATTGAATGTCAATTCAGAAACGGCACAGTGAAATCATTTGCCTTTGATGATTTGAAACAGCACTTGGCCACCATGGGCATGAAAAACGTAAAAGGGGACAAAATTGTTTTTGAAGACAACGGCGATATTGTTCTTTACCAAGGAAGCAAGTTGCTCAGAAGACTGAATCCTTTTGACCCGAATGACAGAGGCTGGGCAGATGAGTGCACCAAGTATCGATTTTTCATGGATGCTGTGGAAGCAGTTTATGAAGATGACGGCACAATCTCCTTGCGGGACAAAAATGATGAGGAATTAAGGCAAGTGGAGAAAAACACTGAAGAATATGAATGGTTTGTAAATTACCGCAATAAATTCAAAGCGTTTTTCCCGGATGAGATCCCAAAAGATATTGCCAAAACCTTGAAGGATCCCAAAGGATTCACCGCGATCAAACGCATGCGCTGGCAGGACGGTGTGCGCATTACTTTTTCCGACGGTGAAGTCGCGCACTTGCGCCCTTCCGGCAATGCCGCACAAATGCGGATTTATGCCAGTGCCGCCAGCGAAGACCGCGTGCGCTCCCTTGTCAAATTCGGCACTTACAAAAAAATCGGCCCTGTCCAACAGTTTGTGGACATCACCAACCAAGAAGCCGCAGAGGCCAAAGAAAAACGCGAGGCCGCAACCCCCGGCTTAAAGTTTGTCTGGGTTGAGACGCTTAAAAAGGGGGGGCTGATT
This sequence comes from Elusimicrobiota bacterium, assembly GCA_028278255.1. Classification (GTDB taxonomy): domain Bacteria; phylum Elusimicrobiota; class Elusimicrobia; order FEN-1173; family FEN-1173; genus JANQER01. The sequence continues at coordinate 20,222 of JANQER010000303.1, forward strand.
TATGGGGTTTATGGGTTTATGGCGGTAGCTTTTATTTGGTCTAAAATGAGTGTCTTTTTGGAAGCCAATCTGTGGGCGCAGCTTATTGCAGGTCCTGTGATTGTCATTGTCGTGTCTTGGGAACTCGCAGGCATTGTCATGTTTATTATTGGTGCGCTGATTGGCCGTCGGTTTGCGCGGTTTCATCGTGAAGACTTTTCTAGTATGAAAAACCATTTGAATTTGGATGAGGAATGGATGGAAGAAGTGAGAAACATGTTCCCGGGCTTTACCGTAGAATTCACAGACCTGGGAGATTCTACCTTTGGACAAACAGACCTGGATAAAAAAGTCATGTATATTGACAACAGGCTTACCAAAAAGGCAGTTTATAACCCAGAATCTCCGGGTTCCGGCGCATTGTTCAGCGATAGATTTTGGGTCTGGAGATACAACCGCCGCCTGGCATTGCTCCGCCCCCTGGTCCTCTCCCGCGAACGCGAACGCGCCCTCGGCCGCAGCGACTTCAGCATCTTCTCCCGCCCCCTCCGCGCCGCCATACAGGTGTTCATGCCTCAAAGCGTTTCAAAAGATCTTCTTAAGCAGTACAGAACCACATTAGATGAGCTGCCGACTGATGTACGCGGATATGTCTATGATGTGCTGTCTCCGGCCAGCACAGATTCCAAGGCCAAACAAACAGTGGCGCACTTAGTGAGAGAAGAACGCGTGCATGGGCTGGAGCTTTATGCTCTTCTTAAAATGGATGAAAAGGATATATCTCATCATAAAGGGACTGAGTTCAGGGACAACAGAACACAGCGCATATATGATGTCATATCTGCCCATGATGATGTTTTTGTTGCTTTTAAAAACAATAGCAAACTTATTCTTGTTCCAGGGTTTCGAGAGGCCTATGAGCGCTTGAATAGGGGCTATGTTTTTGATAATGGCCTAACTTCAGCACAAAATGAATTTCTGAACAATCCTGATTATTATGTACAGGCTGAATTTTTAGGTTTGACTGATAAGCTTGAAATTGAAGAAATGTATCGGGTGATCCAGGGCTTAAATTGGCTGGCAGAGAATACGGGTAGTCTGTTGGGTATTGAAGGATACATAAGTCTGACAGAGGCCGCCAAAGAGGCCGCAGAAAAAGAAATGAAAATAATCAATGAACTGGTGGAAATGCCTGGATCTAAGCGAGTGGGAACATTAACAGCTCAGCTGGATCATATGGGAACAACATCATTTGGCGCGAATCCTCGTGTTCTTGAAACAGCTGTTGAAAATGGGGCTAAAACAGGGAATTTTACGCGATTGGGCCGGGAATTGCGTGGTTTAATACGCCGAGAGAAAGAGGATTCTGATGCTGTGCATGACACATTGGACAATCTGGCTTATAAGTATGCTTTATGGCACAACGTGGCATGGGTGCGCATGGCTATTGAGGCCACTCAGCCAGAATCAGGTCCTGATACTGAGGGGGATAGGATCATTGAATTAATGGAAAAATTGTTTGAGGAAAGACATGCTTTTGACAAAATTGACAAAAATCGTTTGTTTTGGGTGATTATGGCAGGAGGGTCAGGCACAAGGCTGGCGCCGTTGAACACGAAAAGCACTCCCAAACAATGGACTGAGGAATTAACAGGAAAAGCTTTGGTTCATGGGGCAATTGAGCGGGGTGAAATGCTGGGTATTGCAAAAGAAAACATACTCATTGTAACAACCAAAGAACAGTATGACACAGCTGTGTTTGAAGCTGAAAAAGCCGGTTTATCAGCAGACCAAATCATTGCTGATGAAGAGCAAGGAGTTGATACTTTTGTGGTGAATGCTGTGTCCTCTTTGCGTGTGCTAAAAATTGCTAAGGACAGGGGCATTAAAAACCCATTGATAGAAAATGTGCAGGCAGATCATATTTGGGAAAAACCTGAGATGTATGCAGGAATGATTAAAAATGCCCTTGCAGCAGCTGACTCCGGGGCTTTTTCAACAACTGCAATTGAGCCTTCTTTTCCTCATTCTGGTTTAGGACATGCGATTCCTGATGTGTCATCAGAAAGCTTGGTGCCTGGTTCTCGTATTTGTTCTTTTATTGAGAAACCCAAAGGCAAAGATTTAGACTGGGCCATGGCGCAGGAAGATATAGGCTGGAGTATTAGCAATTTTAGTTATTCTGCTCAAAAGTATAGAGATTCTTTTATGGGATTGGCGCCTGATTATGCTATTGGCTTGTCTGAAATTGAACAAGCATTGGGCACTGACACAGAGGAGACAGTTGTCAAAAAATGGATGGATATTTGGGCAATATGGAAATCAGAAAAAAGCACCAAAGCTGGAGACTATCAGCATACGTATTCTGACCGCAAAGACAAAATCTCTGTGGACTTTGTCACAAATGAGTTGTTTGCAAACTTGCGCGGTAAACCGTCAAATTTGCGCAGGCTTTTGGCCGGACTATTGGGAAAAGCCAAGGTGTATGTAAAACCTCAAAAATTCCCATGGGGAATGCTTATGGTCAGTTCAAAAGTAGAGAAAGAAGCTGGCTGGTTGGATATGGGAGAGCTTTATGATGCGCCAAGAGAATATCCAGGCAATCAGGATAAATTCGATGAGAATAAGAACTTGAATATGAGCGCCAATGATTTGGCGATTGTGCGGAACGAGAAGGAGCACTCAACTGTAAAGGAGTCCAACTTTATTGGTCCTCAGGATGAGTCCAAAAAAGTTCAGTTTTCTGTGGTTGGGGTTGAGGGTGTTGTCTGCGCCTTAGGCAGTGACAGCAATTGGTTGATGGTGGCGTCAGGTTCAAGTCAAAAAGATGCTTCTAAGCGTCTTTGGAGTGAACTGGGAAAGAGAGATGAATTAAGTGTTTACATTAAAGGTGGTGCCAATCAAACAGGTTATGGACAAGATCATTATATAAGTGAATTTGGTTCACAGACTGATAATAAGGGAAATTCTTATCAGGGCACAGGGCATTTTTATAATGATGAAACCGCTCAGAATAACCGCGCAATATCTGACCAAGGATTGATTTCTTTTGCCGGAATAGAAGGGCACACAGTGATTCGATATAATAATCATGTATTGGTTTTTGGCGCTGATTACGCAAAGCCAGCTGAGCAAGTGGGTGATATAGTCAAAGCGCTTATTCAAAAGGAAGAGACACTTCCTGCTCTTAATGATGACACACGCCAATTTCTGCTCAACATGCAGAAAAATGGCAGTGCGTTTGCAAAAATGGTTTTAGAGCAATACGCTCAAGAACCCACACAACCTGAAAAAACTGACCAGGTTGATCTCCTGTCCCTCCCAGAGGGAATGCATGCTGTTCCGATTCCAGGCGTGGTGTCAGCTGAAATAAATCAGGCGATCCCAGCCATAGAAAAGCAGACAGAGATTCTTCAGAAATATAAGAAGCCTGGGGATATAATCAATACCACTCGTAAAGAAGGAGTAAGCGCTCCTTTGGCGGCTTATCCTCAAGATCGTTTAGAGGAAATAACCAAAGGCATGACAGATGAACAAAAAATGAGTTTCTATAAAGAAGAAGTCCTGCGCGTTGCCCTGCTCCATTCCATGGGCAGATCCGCTTTTGATCCCAACAAGGAAGCTGATCTCAACCGCGTGGTCCATGAAACAAGGGCGACTGTGGTGTCTTTAGGCCATCAGTTATTGAACCTTGGCAGAGGGGACTGGAAGTTGATGCAAGATTACTATAACCACGCCCGCACTCTCAGCGAAACCAGGGAACAAACATACCACTGGTTCCACTTCCCGACAATGGACAGTGAAGATGAACAGTATCGGTCTGTGCTTCAGCAGATCCTGAAACTATTGGACAGCGTGCCTCAGGACAAGCGTCAAGAAATAGCAGACAGTTTGGTGATCACCACGAACAATGATCCCAAATTGACTGATAATAATATAAAGACTTGGATGCGTTTTGCTTTAAACATAAATCCAAGTCATATAAAAGTGCTTAATGATGACAAATATAGAACTTCCGGGAAAATTGACGGCTTGAAGATCGCTGAAAAATTGGCTGAAGAACACAAAACAGGCCAAAAAGCATCTCTTGAATGGCACAAACTCATAGCCTTGCGCGCTTATATGCCGGAAGGCCATGAAACCCAGGTTGACTTAAGCGGCATAGCCAAACATATTATCAAAGTCATCCTGAACGCTCTTGGCGCGATCAAAAAGATCGATTTGCCCAACAGCGATGAAATCGACCTCATCCAATACATCAGCATCCAAGCGTAATGCGTAATGGGGTCAGACCCCAACTAACTTAACCAAATAACGCAATATAACGCGTTTATTTGGGTGAATGAGTCAATGTTTCTTCAGAAATCCCTGAGAATCTTGTTCTTGGGGATTTTTGTTTGGGCCGCAATTGACGGTGATATTTTAGTGTGTTAAACTAAATGCATTAGGGGTCGTTTGGTGTAAAAACGTATTCGTTAAGGAAATTTTGAATGGTAAAACGGTTTTTTATTGAATTATCTTTTGAGGATAGAATACGTGTTGTTTTGAAGATTAATAAAAATCATGTGTCTGACTTTGTGGTACAATATGAGACGTGGATAGATGATTGGAAACCTGTTGTCAGGTACGATTTTTCACATGGGATGCCACATCGTGATTTTATGATGACTGACGGGCGCCAAGTGAAAGAATGGCTCTATGGCAAAACACCGGAAGAAGTGGTGAATGAAAGTATAGATGATTTAAAAAAAAATTGGCATAAATATTTGAAGAGGTGCGGATATGAAAAGGAAAATTAAGAGAGAGCATCTGGTGGAACAGAATTTGGAACTGGTCAGGACCTTTATGCTGGAAGCAGTGCGTCATCCTGACCGTGTCGCTCATATCCCGAATGATGCGACAGTGGTTCTGTATCCGGTTGAAGTCAAAAAAAAGAGAGCCGCCTAATGACTTGTGATATGTGTGGTAAAAAGGGTGTCAAAGTGAGCCATGTCAGCCGAAGTTACGGGAAGGGCGAGTGTTTAGGGGTCAGACCCCAACTAATTTAACCAAATAACGCAATATAACGCGTTTATTTGGGGGCTGGTTCAGAATATTGCATGGTCGTAGGGAACGGTCGCGACCGTTCCCTGCATGAATCAGGCAAATACAGCTTATTATGAAAATCCTCAGGGGGTGACCCTTGGGGATTTTTGTTTTAAAGATTTCTTGAATCAGGGCTTTCAGGAAGGTATACTATAATTGATTTTCGGGGACAGAGGAGGTTTTTTATGCATAAGGCTGTGGAAGCTGTGATTGATGAAAATGGGTTTGTGCGGTTGAAAGAGAGTGTTCGTTTGCATGGATTTCATCGGGCCATTGTGACAATTTTGGATGAAGATGAGGATGATATTACATTGTTGAGCGAGAAATCTTTGGCAAAAGATTGGAATTGTCCTGAGGAGGATGAGGCATGGGCTCATTTGCAGCAGGATCAGTAGTTCTTACCCCTTTTCCATTTTCAGATTTATCTCAGTCCAAAGTCCGTCCGGTTGAGCAGGTGCAAATGCCCATGATTAGAAACGTTCATTTTCCAAAAGATGAATTGGAAGTTGAATTAAGTGATGGGCGGCGTGTGAGCATTCCTTTGGCCTGGTATCCGCGCTTGGCAGGAGCAACAAAAAAGCAGTTGAAGCATTATGAAATATCACCGTCAGGTTATGGAATTCATTGGCCGGAGGTTGACGAAGATTTGAGTGTTCATGGGTTTCTCTATCCAGGATGAATAGTGAACGTTCAATAAGCCCGGGGCAGACACAAACCAAAATTAGCTGGGGTCAGACATTCACTAACTCAACTAAATAATGCAATATAATGCGTTTATTTGGGGTTGGTTCAGAATATTCCATGCTGCAGGGAACGGTCGCGACCGTTCCCTACAGATATAATTGACATCAGAAGATCTTTTGCATCAGATATGAAAAGCGCCTGATGAATCAGGCAAATACAGCTTGTTATTATAAAAATCCTCAGGGGGT
>JANQER010000398.1 GCA_028278255.1 Elusimicrobiota bacterium
CATCCGAAGATTCCCATATATGACGAAATGATTGCTTTAGAATATTGCCGGCCGGCACTGGCAAATAACCGCAAGGAAACACATCCCCTGTGTGCGACACAAAACACACGCCTGAGCCGGCCAAACATCCGCGCGTGGTCTGATGCAAAGAGGGCTGTTGATGCGGATCAGTGCCTTTGGTTTTCTGCCGGTGAACACCTGGCGTGAGGCCGCTTTTTTCCTTGGCTCTTTGCCTGACAATGCGAAAATAATGAGGCGCACATGTGGCTTTGAGTTCCAAAGGGGATTCCCATTCCCGGTCATAAAACCAATTCAGCCATTTTTCACATTCTTCGGCGGACAGCTGATCAGACTCAGCCACCTGAACCCCGCACCCCACAGGCACCAACACAAATATATGAAGCGCCTCTACTTTTTGCTTTACGCACAAATCATACAAACCAGGCAATTCATGCGCATTGACTTTTGTCACTGTCATATTGATTTGCGTGCTGATATTGTTTTCTCTTAAACAAGACAGCCCTTTAAGAGCAGCTTCAAAATTTCCTGGTCCCCGGAATCTGTCATGTGTTTGCGCCACTGCTCCATCCAAAGACACACTCACCCGTGACACCCCGGCCTGCTGTATCTCTTTGGCTTTTTCTGAAGTGATCAACACCCCATTGGAAGCCAGAGCGGTTCTAAGACCTTTCTGACCGGCAAAAGAAGCCAAAGGCAGCACATCTTGACGGATCAGGGGTTCTCCTCCGGAAAAAACCAAAATAGAACGGCCCATGCCTGCAAGCTCATCAATGAATTGCCGCATATCAGATGTCTTTACTTCCGCCTCTGACACACTGTCCATCACATCCAAACGCCGGCAATGCACACAGCGCAGATTGCAAGCAGCAGTTGTTTCCCAAAAAACCAATCTAGGAGAAGCCACAAGATTTTTATCTGATTGAAAACCCATTGAAAATCCTCAGAATTTTTTCTGACATCATTTGAATAAACAAAGTATGTGTGCCAATTGCGCACGCACGATAATAATCCAAGCCAATACTCTTGGCTTTCTTTTGGCCCTTGACATCCAAATCATACAGCACTTCCAGGTGCTCCAAAACAAACCCGATAGGAATCATCACGATATCTTTCCAGCCGGAATCAGCAGCTGCCTGCAAAGCCTCTTCCACATCAGGTTCCAGCCACGAATCCTTTGATCCGCAGCGGCTCTGATAAGTCAGTGACCAATTGTCATGTTCCAAAAGAGATGCCACAGCCTGCGATGTGCTCTTAAAACACTGGCTGTAATCTGATTTTTGTCCTGAGGCATGCGGTAAACTGTGTGCTGTAAAGATCCAATGACATTTCTTCTGCTGCTCAGGGGGTAAATGCCCAATGGTTTCCTGAATTCGAAATCCAATGGCCTTGATAAACTGTTTATCCATATGCCATGGTGGGATCAATCGGAGTTCGGGCATTGGTTTTGAAAGAGACTGAAGCGCCTCATCCATTATTTTCTGATAAGCCTCCCAGCCAGGGCCTGACTGAAAAACAGACAACGGCACCACTGCAATTTTCTCAACACCTTGCTGCTGCATCTGTTTAATCACATCAGGAATTTGAGGGCCAGTATGGCGAAATCCCACTTTTACAGGCAAGTCCATGCCGCTGTCCTTTAAAGCATTGCACAAACCATCAGCTAATTTTTGCGCCAACTGATTGTATGGCGAAATTCCCCCAGCCTGCTCATATCGATTCAATGTTTCTTTTATTTGAGAATCAGGCAATTTTTTCCCCTGCGTCACACTGTCCAAAAAAGCAGGCAAATCCTCTTTTTTCTCAGGTCCACCGTAACCTGCCACTAAAACACCTTTTTTCATATAATCACCTTTCAGATAACTCTTTGACGACTTGCACCAGATATTTGACATTGTCGACGGGTGTCTGGGGCAAGACACCGTGGCCGAGATTGAAGATGTGGCCGGGACGGCCATTGGCTTGATGAAGGATTTTTTGAACTTCAGCATGAATCACTTGCTTGGATTGTAGAAGAATGTCCGGATTTAAGTTTCCCATCACAGCTGTATCGCCTAAACGGGTCCAGGCTTCATTTAAGAGGACTTGTGAATCCAATCCAATCACATGGCCGCCAGCCTGTTTCATCAGCTCCAGCAAGGGAGTGGTTTTTGTTCCAAAATGAATCAATGGGCATTCGCCTTCTATGTCTTGAAACAATTTTTGCGTGTGCGGCATGACATATTGCTCGTATTCTGCCGGTGTTAAAGCGCCCACCCAGCTGTCAAACACTTGAATGGCCTGAGCACCGGCTTTTTTTTGAAGGTGGGCCAAAGAAGCCAGCGCACCAGTCAAACGGGCAAGAAGCTTATCCCAGGCTTTGGGATTGTTTTTCATAAAAGATTTTGTGGCTGCCAAATCCCTGGATTTCTTTCCTTCAATCAAATAATAAGCCAATGTAAAAGGCGCGCCCACAAATCCAATCAATGGGATGTGCGCAGGCAAAGCCGCACGTGTCTGCCGAATGGCTTTAGACACAAAAGACATAGACTCATCAACCACGGGATCTTGCATGCGATCTACATCTGCCGGGGATTTCACAGACGGTGTGATCACAGGGCCTTCACCAGCAGTGTATGCCAAATGAAAACCCATGGGCTCAAGAATCAGGAGCAAATCAGAAAAAATAATAGCGGCATCCACGCCCAATTCATTCACCGCATTGACAGTCACTTGCGCGGCCAAATCCGGATTTTTGCACAGTTCCAGCATGGGCACACGCGAACGAATTTCCCGATAAGACGCCTGATACCGTCCGGCCTGCCGC
>JANQER010000400.1 GCA_028278255.1 Elusimicrobiota bacterium
ATATCTTTTTGCATTCATGTTTCTAATCTGTGTCATCTGCGTAATCTGTGGATAATAAAAAGAATCTTTTTACCCACAAATTTTGTTAACGAGGCTAAATTATAAACTCTAAACTAAAAAGACAAAATAACAAACTATAAAACAGTTGTTTGCAGATTTTAATATTTAAAATTGGTGCTTGTCTCTTGGTTATTGGTTATTATTTGGTTATTGTTACTTGGGATTTGGTTATTTCCGGTTTATCCGGGTTAGGATTTAGAGTTTCGGATTTCGAATTTTAAGATAAGGAACAATATGGTTCAAATAAAATTCACAGAAGATTTCAATGAACAGCCGGCCAACATCAAAGTCGTTGGTTTAGGCGGCGCTGGTGGGAATGCTGTCAATCGCATGATTGAAGCGTCCTTGTCTCATGTGGAATTTATTGCTGCCAACACAGATTCCCAGGCATTGCGGCGCCACATGGCGCCTGTGCGCGTTCAAATTGGGGAAAAAATTTCCAAAGGCCTGGGCGTGGGGGGCAATCCTGTTTTGGGGCGGCAGGCGGCTGAAGAAAGCCGGGACCGCATCCGTGAAACCTTGACAGGCGCTGACATGGTTTTTGTCACAGCCGGCATGGGCGGCGGCACAGGCACAGGGTCTGCTCCGGTTGTGGCGCAAATTGCGCAGACTTTGGACCCCAAACCATTGGTGGTGGGTGTGGTCACGCGGCCGTTTGAATTTGAAGGACTTGTGCGCAAAAACCAGGCAGACGCCGGCATAGAAGAACTGCGCAATCATGTGGACACGCTTCTGGCCATCCCCAATGAAAGACTTTTTGAGATTATTGATGACAAAACCACATCACTTGAAGCTTTTCGCGTGGCAGACAATGTGCTGCGCCAGGCAGTGCAATCCATCACAGATGTCATTACCCGGCATGGCTTGATCAATGTGGATTTTGCCGATGTGCGCACCATTATGTCCGGCGCTGGGGAAGCGCTCATGGGCATGGGAGAGGCGCACGGCAAAGACCGGGCTTTGGAAGCAGCCAAGCAGGCCATTCATTCCCCGCTTTTGGAAAATGTGTCCATTGACGGCGCCAAAGGCTTGCTGGTGAATATCAGCGGGAACAAAGCCATTACGCTTTTTGAAGTCAAAACAGCCATGGATTATATTAAAAACGCGGCCAGCCAGGACGCGCATGTGTTTTACGGGCAGGTGTTTGATGATTCTTTGGAAAACAGGCTTATGGTCACTGTGATTGCCACAGGGTTCCCGCCTGTGCGCACATCCATCTTGTCGCGCAAAAAACATTTTGACAAGCCGGAAAAATCTGCCCCTGGGCCAAAGCGGCCGCCGCATGTGCGCGTGGCCCCATCCGGCGAAGTCACAGTCACCGACGATTTCCGCCGCCCGGCCTATTTAAGATGGAAAGTGAAAAAGCTATGAAACTCTAAACTCTAAATCCTATTGAATATTTGAATTTCCAGGGATTTGGCCTTTGTTTGATTATTGTGTCTTGGTCATTGGTTATTATTTGGTTATTGTTTCTTGGAATTTGGTTATTTCCGGTTTATCCGGGTTAGGATTTAGAATTTGTTTTTAATGTTCTGTATTCAATTTTTCATTGGGAGTAAAAAACCATGGATCCTCGCGAAATATTTAAAGACGTTTTAAAAGAAATGCTGGAACGCAAGGCTTCGGACATGCACATAGGGCCGGGGCATGTCACCATGCAGCGGGTTCATGGCGATCTTGAACCGTCCAAAAACGGAATTGTGCTCACGCAGGAACAAACCATGGGCATTGCTGATATTATCATGGGGGACAGGCTTAAAGAAAAATTCGAGAAAAAAAGAGAAGTGGACACATCTTTTTCTGTTGAAGGCGGCACAAGGTTCCGTGTCAATGTGTATTCCAAAAGAGGCGGGGTCAATATTGCGTTGCGGGTGATTCCGTCTGATGTGCCTGGGTTTGAAGAGCTGGGCCTGCCAGGGGCTGTGGAAACACTGGCCCAGGAAAGGCGCGGTCTGATTCTGGTCACAGGCACAACAGGATGCGGCAAATCCACCACACTGGCTTCTATTATTGATTACATCAACACCAACAGAAAATCGCACATCATTACCATTGAAGACCCTGTGGAATTTATGCACAAGAACAAAAAATCCATTGTGAATCAGCGGGAACTCGGGTTAGACACCTTGAGCTATGCGGATGCCCTGCGCAATGTGGTGCGCCAAGACCCGGATGTGATTCTCGTGGGCGAAATGCGCGATTATGAAACCATGGCCGCAGCCATTACATCGGCGCAAACAGGACATTTGGTGCTTTCCACTGTGCACACAACCAATACCATTCAAACCATCAACCGCATTGTGGACATGTTCCCCCCCCACCAGCACAATCAGATACGGTTACAAATGGCAGAAACCCTGAAAGGCGTGATTTCCCAGCGTTTATTGCCGCGCACAGACGTGGCGGCCAGGGTGGCGGCCCTTGAAGTCATGGTGGTGACGCCTTTGATCAAAAAAGCCATAGAAGACAATAATTTCACAGAAGTGTCCAATGCCCTGCGCCAGGGCCAATACTATGGCATGCAAACATTTAACCAGGCGCTGTTAAAACTGTATAATGAAGGCAAAGTGACGCTTGAGGAAGCCACTGCGGCTGCGTCCAATCCGGAAGAATTCATGCTCACAGTCCGCGGCGTAGAAACCGGCACCTCCACCAACAGCATGTTTGAACAATAAAGAGCAAAGTGGCTAAGTCAAGCCCCATATTCCAAGAGACAAGGTCGTTTGCAGTTTTTTTTTAATATTTAAAATTTCCGGGGATTTGGCCTTTGTTTGATTATTGTCTCTTTGGTTATTATTTGGTTATTGTTTCTTGGAATTTGGTTATTTCCGGTTTATCCGGGTTAGGATTTGCCTTTTTAAACCTATGTGGCGATTATCCAAAGGCTGGTGTCAAAACATTATATTTGAACGCATGGGCGTATGGGCCGCTGTCACCACCTGCGCTTTAGGGGACATGAAGCAGCCAGCGAATTTTTCCAGTGCGTTGACAAGAGCAGGCCTTGATCCTTCTTATTGGGCCGGCGGGGCACAGGTGCATGGCAGACAAGTGCGTGCCGTGCAGCGGCTTTCAGGCCCTAAAGTCTTTTCATCCACTGACGGGATGATCACAAACACCCCAGGCCTCCTATTGCGCATTCTCACAGCGGATTGTGTGCCTGTTTTTGTGGCAGATCCTGTGGCCAAAGCCATTGCGCTTGTTCACGCAGGAAGGCGCGGCGTGCAAAAACAAATTCTCAAGCGCGCCATTGATCTTTTGATAAAAAAATACAGGGCGCAGCTTTGCCGTATGCACGTGACACTTGGCCCGCATATTCAGGCCTGCTGTTACAAAGTGCATGAGGATGTGGCCTGTGATTTTCAACAATACCGCAAAGCCGTGGCGCCTTATAAAAAAGACAAGCACGGGGCTATGCAATATTCGCTTGATTTGGCAGAATGTCTGCGTCAACAAGCGCAGCAAGCCGGCTTGGCAGGAAAAAGATTTTCAGCTGCCACGCCATGCACCGCTCATCACAAGCGGTTTTTCTCGTATTATCGAACCAAAACAGAAAAACGCACGGCCGCTGTGATGATGATAAAAGGATAAATATTTTAGTAAAATAACCAAGTTCCAAGGAACAATAACCAAATAATAACCAATAACCAAGGAACAATAATCAAACAACAACCAAATTCATAACCCGGATAAACCGGAAATGTCAATTATAAATATTAAAATATGAACAAAAAGCCGTTTTTGTTTCTCGGTTATTGAAATTTATTTGTATCTTGGTTATTGGAATTTGGAATTTCATCAATAAGGGCAGGCTTTATGACTAAACCGGAACCGGATTTAAAAAAATGGCGCGAACAAATTGATAAGGTGGATGATCAAATCCTTGTCCTTTTGAATGAACGCGCACGTTCTGTGCAAAAAATCGGCCAGGCAAAAAACAACAGCAACAAAGATGTGTATGCTTCTGATAGAGAATCTCAGATATTGGAACGCTTGCTTGCTGCCAACAAAGGGCCGTTGTCTGCCGAAGCCGTTGAAGATATTGCACAAACCATTATTAACAATTGCCGCAATTTACAAAAAAAATTATGCATTGCGTACCTGGGGCCTGAAGCCACTTTCACGCATCAGTCAGCTGTCAAACATTTTGGCCGGACAGCGGATTACACTCCTGCCAAATCCATTTCGGATGTGTTTGATGAGGTGGAAAAAGCCCGTGCAGATTACGGTGTGGTGCCCATTGAAAATTCCACTGAAGGCGTTGTGAATCACACGCTGGACATGTTTATGGAATCAGACCTGATGATCTGTGCTGAACGGGAAGATCCCATTGGGCATCATCTGTTGTCCACACAAACAGCGCTTAAACAGATCAAAAACATTTATTCTCATCCGCAGGCTCTGGCGCAATGCAGGCAGTGGCTTGAAACCCATTTGCCTGGCGCGCAAATTCATGAAGCCGCTTCCACGGCTGATGCCGCTGCGCACGCGGCCATGGATTCCGGCGCAGCAGCCATTGCCAGTCAATTGGCAGGGGAATTGTATAATCTCAAAGTCTTGGCCGGCCGCATTCAGGATTCATCGCATAACAGGACAAGATTCCTGGTGATCGGCAGAAAAATGGCCGGGCCGCTGGGGTCTGGAAAAGACAAAACATCTCTTCTTCTGTCCGTGAAAGACAAAGTCGGCGCCTTGCATGATTTGCTCGCAACTTTTAAAAGAGCTGATCTCAATTTAACCAAAATAGAATCCAGGCCCACCAAGAAAAAAGCCTGGGAATATGTTTTCTTTATTGATTTTTTGGGACATGCCTCGAGCGACAAAGCGCAAAAGGCCCTTAAAAATCTTCAACAACACTGCGTGTTCGTCAAAGTGCTGGGCAGCTACCCAAAGGCTGATTAATATTGATTTTTAGTAACCGCTCAGGTTATGCGGTCTTTGCCCTAAAACACTTTCACCAGCGCGGTCGTAATTGCCCGATTTATCGGGCGCTTTTAAAGACTGTTCACCGATTCTATCTGAAATAAGCCCGATAAATCTAGCCATATCCGGCTTGAGACGGAGAGCAGTGACAGGGATTTTGAAGGAACAAACCATGACAGAGCAAATTTTATTTCCAAGAGAAGAGGTGAAGAAATTTGAACCTTATCTGCCCGGCCGTTCTATGGCGGAGGTGAAAAAAGAGTACAAACTGAAACGCGTGATCAAGCTGGCGTCCAATGAAAATGCATTGGGGCCTTCCCCGCGCGCTGTGCAGGCATTGAAAAAAACCGCTGCCTTATCGTATCGCTATCCGGACAGTTTCAGTGTGGATTTGCGAAATGCTTTGGCGGAAGCCTACAATGTCAAAACATCAGAGGTTTCATTGGGTGCCGGTTCTGACGAACTCATTGAAGTTTTGGCCAAAACCTATCTCACGCCGAATGACGAAATTGTGGTGTCTGATCATGCTTTTATCCGCTATGAAATGGCTGCGGATCTCATGGGCGCCCGCACGCGGTCCGTTCCCATGAATCATTACACGCATGACTTGGATGCCATGGCCAATGCCGTGACGGACAAAACACGGTTTGTGTTTGTGGCCAATCCCAATAACCCCACAGGCACATACAACAATGTTCAGCAGCTCACTCAATTTTTAGAAAAACTGCCAAACCACGTTCTCCCTGTGATCGATGAGGCTTATTTTGAATATGCCAATGTCAAAAGCGATTATCCGGACGCGCTGCAGTTTTTCAAAAAGGGGCATCCCCTTCTTCTATTAAGGACCTTTTCCAAAATTCATGGTTTGGCCGGCCTGCGTTTGGGTTACGGCATAGGGCCGGAATCCATTATTGAGTCTCTTGAAAGGGTGCGCCCGCCGTTTAATATTTCAACGGCTGCGCAGGCTGCCGGCCTGGCGGCATTTGACGACAAAAAACAAGTCAAACGGTCAGTTCAGCTGAATGAAAAAGAAAAAAACAAAATAGAAAAAGCCCTCAAAAAAATGGGCATGGAATATGTGCCGTCAGCCGCCAACTTTTTGCTGATACATGTGAGCCCTTGCCAGGGCAAAGACTTCGCAGAAAAGCTTTTGCAAAAAGGGATTATTGTGCGCGCCATGGAAGAATACAACTTTCCGCATCACATCCGGGCCACCCTTGGCCTGCCAAAAGAAAACGACCAGTTTCTCAAAGCCCTGAGCGAATTGATTTAAGCGTGTTCCCGTTTATTTGGTTTTCGGAAAATTTGGAATTTGCATCTTGTTTTTTGGTGATTGGTTATTATTTGGTTATTGTTTTCTGTAATTGCCCGATTCATCGGGCGTTTTTCCGTCGGAATGATGAAAAAACGCTAAACAGTTTGGTTGTTGCCACTTGGAATTTGGAAATTTACTTGCGAAAGGAATTCAACAATGATACTCACATTAAAAAGCGGGACCTCAAAAAAAGAAATCAATGAAGTGCTTGACCAAATCAAAGAACTGGGCTTCACCCCTCAGATTTCAAAAGGCACGGAAAGGCTTGTTGTCGGCGTGATTGGCGAAGGCAACAAAGCCATCAAATACAAAGATGTGTTTACAGCCATGCCTCAGGTGGAGCTGGCCACCCCTATTTCCAAGCCGTACAAAATGGTGAGCCGGACTTTTAAAAAAACAGACACTGTGATTGATGTGCGCGGCGTCAAAATCGGCGGAAAGAATATTGTGGTCATGAGCGGGCCTTGCTCTGTTGACACGCGGGACAATCTGATCCAAACCGCCAAACAGCTGAAAAAAGCCGGGGCGCATATTATCCGCGGAGGCGCTTTTAAACCGCGTTCATCGCCTTATTCCTTCCAGGGGCACGGAGAAAAAGCCTTGCAATTTATGGCAGAAGCGCGCGACCTCACCGGCATGCCGGTGATCACAGAAGCCATGGACCCGCGCCAGGTGGAACTCATTGAAAAATATGCGGACATTTTTCAAATCGGCGCCCGGAATTCGCAGAATTTTGATTTACTGCGCGAAGTGGGGCAGTCCAAAAAACCTGTGATGCTCAAACGCGGCATGGCCCAGACCATTGAGGAATGGCTCATGGCCGCTGAATACATTTTTTCAGAAGGCAATGAGCAGGTGATTTTGTGTGAGCGCGGGATCCGCACCTTTGAAACAGCCACGCGGTTCACGCTGGACCTGAATGCCGTGCCTGTGCTCAAACATCTTTGCCATTTGCCTGTGATTGTGGACCCGTCTCATGGGGTGGGGGTGCGCGATTTTATTGCGCCCATGGCCAAAGCCGGCATAG
>JANQER010000401.1 GCA_028278255.1 Elusimicrobiota bacterium
AAGTCAAAATGCTGCCCCATATGAGATTCAATGCGTCTGTTTTCGGCCCTTTCATGAGGCCCAATCCTAAGAATGCAATGCCCAGAATAAATGAAAAAAGCACGCCAATGGAAATGTTAAAAGAAAAATCAGCATGCTCAGCCATTGGGCCAATGGCCAAAGACGTTCCCAGGCAAAAACCCAAAGCCATGATAATGGGGTCGATGTTCAATAGAAGTCCTGTAATGGCGCCGGCAAAAGCCGCATGAGACATGGCCACGCCAATAAAGGGAATCCCCAGAAGAAAAACCCAAACGCCCACAATCCCGCAGGCTGCTCCGCCAAAAACAGCAGCCAATAAGGCGCGCCACATAAAGGGATAAGAAAGCACTTCAAAGAAATCAGCCATAAATAAAATGTCCTTGTCCGGATTTGTGAACGGAACAATCATAAAGGCCGGCGAGTGAGGATTCCGTGAGTATATGGTCAGACTGTCCTGCTTCCAGGATTTCACCATTTTTGAGCAGCATGGCATGGTCACATGTGTCCGGCAGATGATTGAGCATATGGGTGACAAATATCAATGTGATGTGTTGTTCATTGTGTATTTTGTCCATTAAATCAATAATTTCTCTTTGTGCTTTTGGGTCCAGATGGGCAATGGGTTCATCCAAAAGAATGAGTTTGGGTTCTTGTGCCAGGGCACAGGCAATCGCGGCTTTTTGTTGTTCACCGCCGGATAAGCAGCCGGCCGGCCGCTGAGCCAAATCAGCAATACCAGCCCATGACAAGGCAGATTCTATGATTTGGTGGTCGCGTGACGTCAGTGAGTGAAAGAGTCCGGCTCTTCCAAAACGTCCGATACTGACAAAATCCCGCACGCTCATGGGTGCCCGCGGATCAATATGCAGCTTTTGCGGCACATATCCAATATTCCTGCGGATTTTAACAGCATTTGAGGGGATGAGCTCTTGTTGACAGACAGACACTTGACCGGATGAGATTTTTACGAGCCCGTTAATAACAGTGAGAAATGTGGATTTCCCTGCGCCATTGGGTCCGATCACAGCTGTGAATGAATGATCCGGGATTGCGCAGGATATGTTTTTCAATGCTTGATGGCCGTGATAGGATACAGACACATTTTTGATTTCAACAATATGGCTCATTGTGGTTTGTCAAATGCTGTTTGTATTTTTTTGATGTTGCTTGATAATTCCTTTGTGTAAGATTCTTGCAGAGGGAAACGGCTTAATGTGATGTGCGGGACCTGAAGCGCTTCAGCCAGAGAGCGTCCTGTTTCTGGACCGCTTTGCAGATTGTCCACAACCAAGTCAATTGTTTTTTCTTTCGACAAAGACATTGTTTTCAGAAGTTGGGGAAGAGTCAATTCTTCTTCCCGGCCGTATTCTTGCACGACCGTTATTCCCAGCCATTCCAGAAAGCCCGCTTGTTTTTGCGCGCACACAGCACGTGTGTTTGATAAGAAATTTGTTTTTTGGCGGAGGATATGGACGGTTTTTCTGATGTTTTTTTTATGGTTTTTCAAATTGTTTTGATAAAAAAACTTGTTCTTTGGGTCGCAATGGATAAGGGCTTTTGTGATGTTTTCAGCGGCTTTCATGTGCACAGGGGGAATCATCCAATTACCCGGGATTTTGATTTCCATTTTTTTCAGCCTGCGGTTCCCGATAGATTGAATCAGTTGCGGCATCCAATTCTCCCATCCGTGATACAACAAAAGATCAGCGCGGGCTGCCTGAAGGGCATGTTCCGGACGAATGTCAAAATGTCCCGGGCAGGCACGTCCTTGCACAAGGGAGAGCGCTGTGACTTTGCTTTGTCCAATAGATTTGACAATGACATAAATGTCTGACGTGGAGCAGATCACTTTCAAGCGGGACTCAGTCCATGCCTGTGTCCCGTTGAAAAAAATGAATAGAAAAAAAACAGGAAAAAATTTTGTCATTGATCTTGGTCTAAAATTTGTAGGTGAGACCGCTTGTGAACGTGCGGCCTGGCATTTGATATAAGCCGGCTGATCCGCCTGGTAAGTCAGCATAAATTTTATAATTGACGTCAGCCATGTTTTTGTTTGACGCAAACAAGGTGATTTCAGGGGTCGCTTGCACCAGGAATTTGGCATGGCCCAGGAAGTAATTTTTTATCTTTTGTGTGTGATGGTCAGACGCATGATAATCAGACACATGTTGTGCTGATAAAAAGGTTTTTGTTTTTCCTGCTTGATAAGCCAGTGACCCATCTGTCTTTCGTCCAGGGCGACCTGTGGTTTTTGACCCTGTGTCCATGACGGAATAAGACAACTTGCTGCTTAGGTTTTTGCGCCATTGTATATGCACTTTTGCTTCTAGACCTTTGAATGTGAATTGACCTGTGTTTTTCTTGATGAACAAGGGGGGTGGGGCAGATTGGCGCACAAGTTCCACTATGTTAGTGCCTTTGATGGTGAAGGCAGACATATCTATAACTGCTTTCATGTTGATCCGATGGTTGATGCCCAGTTCATATCCAGTGGTGGTTTCTGGTGTTAACTGTTTATTGGATGAAGGGTATAGATAAAGATCTGAAATGGGGGGGGAGCGAAACCCCTGATTCCGGTTGAGTCTGATAGCGGTGGTATTGACGGGTTTGAACACGAGTCCGGCTTGTGTCACTGTTTTTTCTTTGGATATTTGGTCATGGTGATAACGTACGCCCAGTGTGGCTATAAATTTGTCAGTGATTTTTTGTTCATCGTGGATGAATACAGCGTGTTCAGCTTTGTCCCATTGTCCAGGATTTGTCCCCAGGCTTCTGCCGTATTGTTTTTTGTATTCAAAACCTGTGATCAGTTCATTGCCTGGCCATGTGCGAATGGTTGAATTCAGCAGAGCGCCGTTTGACTGGTCTTTTGAATGCCATTTGTTTGAGAAAATATGTTCCCCAAAGTTGCTGTAAACTTTTCCCAGGATAAACCCACTGGCGCTGGATTGTTCAAAGGTGATGTCTGCAGCAGAGCGGTTATAGTCATTCCAAGTGCCTGGCGGGGAGGGGATAGGTTCTTGCTTGAATCCATTAAAATTCTTAAAGGACGCTGAGAGTTCTTTGGTTTTTGATAGACGATAATTGATCTCTGCAGATGTGTTGTGGGCATTGTATGCAGAATTATCCACATGCCCGTTGGACAGGTTTTTGTCATGTGCTAAGCGGTACCTGATTTTATTTGATCCGCCGCCATGAAAGATCTTGTAATTTTGAGAGTTGTGTGTGCCGACGGAGGAGGTGAGCTCTGTTTCCTGTGTTTGAACCGGCTGGCGGGTGAGAATATTCACAGCGCCGGCCATGGCGTCTGAACCATAGATCACAGATGCCGGGCCGCGCAAGACTTCAATGCGCTCCACATGGTCCAGAGGCAGTGTGTGTGTGACAGTGCAGCCGAAAATGCCCATTTTAACCGGACGCCCGTTAATCAAAACCATCACAGATGTGCCTCTGTTGCCAATACCCCGTACGTCCAAATCAGCGCGTCCGTAATCACCGGTTTTGTGGACAAAAAGCCCCGGGGCTGTGTTGAGGGCATCTGTGCATGAACGGGACACGGATGATTCAATGTCTTTTTTCGTCAGGATGTCCATGGTGGCTGACACATCCCGGATGGATTTTTTCACGCGCGTGGCTGTGACAGTGATGGGGTCCAATTCAACTGTGTGATCAGATGCGTTTAGGCGTGTCGTCAAAAACAAGAAAACAGTGAAAATCAATAGTCCCGCGTGTTTTTTCATGATAGCTCCCTATAAAACGGAAATAACCAAATTGCAAGATACAATAACCAAATAATAACCAATGACCAATGTTTGAAATAAATCCAACTTACACGTTTTTTATTTTGGATTTTTCTATGTTTTATTGCCGCTGGAAGTAATGCTCAGGGTGCTGTGTTGAACGCCTTTTTGGGCTTTCAGGTTTTCAGACAGTTTGATCACTTTCTCTGCTTTTCCTTTAACCACAATGATTTCCAGACAGTTGTGATGATCCAGATGCACATGCTGGGAGGAAATAATGGTGTCGCCGAAGTCGTGCTGAATGTCCATGAGTTTTTTGACAAGCTCTCGTTTG